>JBDSBN010000399.1:0-15071 GCA_039921585.1 Ginsengibacter sp.
GAAACGGCTTTCACTAAACTTCTTTCTAACCCTTGCCCATTATATATTACAAAGGATTTTACCAACCATTCTTCAGTATTATACCTGCGTTTACATGTTTATTTTTGCTAAAAAGGATCTACCTGAATACCCAATCCGTTACCTTCCCCATAGTGTACATGTCCATCTTTAAAGGTGACACCTTTGGCGGTATCCTCCGCCAGAAGTAAAGGTCCGTCCATATCCACATAATCAAGGAGAGGTAATAATTGTGCAATGGCGGCAGTGCCTATTGAACTTTCATTCATGCATCCCACCATGACTTTCATTCCCAGAGTCCGGGCTTCTTTAATCATTCTTAAAGCAGGCGTAATGCCGCTGCACTTTGTCAGTTTTATATTAATCCCATGGAAATATCCCTGACATTTTGAAACATCTCTTTCACTAACGCAACTCTCATCGGCGATAAGTGGTAACGGGGAATGTTCATATAAATATTTCATTCCTTCCCAATCATCTTTTGCCAACGGCTGCTCAATGAATTCGACATTTAAATCTTTAAAGGCGATAATCTTCTCCAAGGCTTCCTTCGCTGTCCAGGCCGCATTTGCATCAATTCTAAAAACTGAATCCGTGTGCTTTCTTAATTCCTGCATAATGCCGATATCGTTATCCGTACCTAATTTAATTTTATAAATCGGCCATGGAGTTTCGTTCATTTTCCGAACCATATTTTCAATAGTATCTATCCCTATTGTGATATCCGTCAAAGGATTATTTGAAATGTCCAGATCCCAAAGTTCATGTAATTGCTTTCGCTTTATTTTGCCATAGATATCCCAACCGCCAATGTCTAAAGCACAAACCAAAAAGGGATTTTGAGGAAATAAATGATGGAGATAATGCCAGTATCTGTCGGGCTCAGTAAAAGTGAACTTTTCCAGGAATAGTCTTTTGCTCTCAATGTCTTCTATCATTTTTTCAACGGTGATATCATAATAGACAATCGCAGGCGCCTCACCGTATCTCTTGATTCCAAAATGATCCAGTTCCACCAATAAGGCAGGTTGATGCGTTTTTGTTCCTTTAGAGATCGTAAAAGGATTTTTAAATGGTAAATTACTTTTCTTAAAAGCTATTTTCATGAATAAATATTATAAAATGTAATATCCGGATTCTTCGGGATGATGTTGTTTAATATAATTTAATTGTATCAATCAAAAGGGAGCTAAATTAATCCGCTTCATTTGATCTTCCACTATCAACCATATAATTTTTTATCTGGTTGTTAAAGGAGTTTTCCTTCAGCAGATTTTCAAGATTGATATGCATCCGATATCTCCAGCGATGATTGGGGTTTGCTGGAATATTAATTCTTTCATCTCCCGGATTATCTGGTCTTAACGACTCGTCTATGCCAAACAAATCCTGAATTTGAATAATGCACCACATAGCCGGAGAATAAAAATGTTGCACTAATATTTCTTTACTAATCCAGGGCTCACATTTGGCGGGCGCCTCTCCATAATGTCCAAGCATATAATTATAAAACCTTTGGGTCGCTTCTCTATTTTCTTCCCACCACCCTCTGATTGTACTCATATCATGTGTTGCAGGGGTAACAACGGATAAATACGGAGCATCTTTTGGATGAAAAAATTCAGCTCCTTGTTTTTTAGGCATACGCTCAATTTCCAAACTTAAAATACTAAGCTGTTTCATTACTTCGGGCACGCAATCAGGAACCATTCCCAGATCTTCCCCAAAAATGAGCATATCCGTACTTTGCTTTAAAGCCGGCAGTTTCTCCATGCCCTCTCTTCTCCAAAGATCTTCCTGCCTGCGATAAAAATAATCAACATATAAGCTTTTCAATTGGTGCTGTGTGTGTCCGTCAAAATGTGAGAAAGAAGAAGTATTTTCCATGGCAATACGGAAATGGAATTTTCTTTTTTCTGATCCTTCTTCTTCAATTAAAATAATATTATTGAGCAAATCAAACAGTCCCTGCTTTATCTTATTATCTTCTTTATGAGCAAATATCTCCGCCACTTTCTTTTGCGTGTTGACGAATTCTTTTAAATGATATTGATGATTTCCGATCACATCGAGGTAGGTGTCTTTTATTTCCTGTTTTCTTTCTTGAAAAATCTCTCCAAGTATATCATCTGTAATATAGGGCACGCAAAACCGCGCATAATTAAAATCGATATCATTATAATGGAATTCTGAAATATCCACCGGGATTGCAGGAACAAATTTCCCCAATATACCTTCTATTGCATGATCAGGTATACTCCAAATTCTAAAAAAACCCAAAATATGATCTATTCTGAACGCGTCGAAATACCGATTCATTTGGTTAAAACGGGCACGCCACCATTCAAAATGATTCTCTTTCATTTTGTGCCAGTTATAAGTTGGGAAACCCCAATTTTGACCTTTTATTGCAAAATCATCAGGAGGCGCACCTGCCTGCTGATCCATGTTATAAAGCTCCGGATTTACCCAGGCATCGCAACTAAATCTGTAAATACCTATTGGAATATCACCTTTTAAAACCACCTTTTTCATATTGGCATAATCGGCCACTTCTTTTAATTGAATATGCAGATGATATTGAACGAAATAAAAGTAGAGTATGGAATCATAATTCTTACTGCCAGGTGATGCAAGCTTTTCAATAGCGCTTGCATCGTATACGGAATGTGTTTTCCATTTTGAGAAATCCGGCGTATTATACCTATCTCTTAAAAAACAAAATACCGCATAAGGAATAAGCCAATGCTTATTCGATTCCAAAAATTCTTTAAAATGAATATCCTTTTTGAATGAAGCTTTCTTTTTCTGAAACAATTCTTGCAAAACGTCCGACTTCAATTTCATCACTTGCTCATAATCGACGGTAGACGGTTTGTTTAATTGTTGCTTCTTCTTTTTTAAAGTTTTTAAGACAGCTTCAGAATCTTTTCCTGCTACCTTATCCAAATTAATATATAATGGATGCAGAGCAAAAGCAGAAATTGCTGCATAAGGGTAAGAGTCACTCCAATCTTTATTGGCTATAGTATCGTTTACAGGAAGTATCTGAATTAACTTCAAATTTGTTTTAATTGCCCAATCGATCAGTAATTTAATATCTGCAAACTCACCTACGCCAAAGCCACTTTTCGATCTCAAACTAAATACGGGAACAGCTACTCCACCACCCTTCCATAAAGCAGGAGAATAGCGAACAAATCCATCCTGAAAAATTGTCAATCCTTCCTTCTTCTTATATAAATTTCTGTTTTCTCCATCTTCAAATTGAAGAAATTTCTTTTCCTTTAAATCGTAGATACCATACTTATATGTTGCAGGCCATTCATTCTCATTCAAATGTACTTTCCCTACAAACCAATTATTTTCCGGAGAAAGAAAAATTGGATTTCCCGTGTCCCAGGATTTTAAATTTGGAGTAGAACCAACTAAAACAATCGCCTGTCCGGGAGGAAGCAGAGGCGCTTTAACCCGGAATTCATGCGTATAATCTTTTACTTCCACCGGTTTCACTAAGGAATGATCCGGAAGTAAAACTTCCCCGAAAGCCTTTGTAAAAAATACATTATTTACTTCTCCTGCTGAATTCCACGTATCGATTACAGATACACTTTCCTTTTCAATCAGATTTAAATTAAGGTACCGGTCCGCTTCTCCTTCAAATACATTTATTCCGGACAAATCTCTTAACACATACCTATAAATAAGCTTTTCAGATGTTTTTTGATCTTGAGTTTTGCTCCCGGGAAACTCAATGATGGCGTGCCAGAACTCGTCGTTATAATACGTCATTTCCACTGCTCCCGCCAGCTCACCATTCCCAAGTAATGTATGATTACCTGTAATAAATAGAGATTCACCGAAGGAAGTATGATACTTTATAAAAAAGTGAATGGTCATTAATTTCAATTATTAAAGTCAGCAATTTAATCCCTTTGAACTACAATGTAAAAAACACACAATGAAATAAATCAAATAAATGGAAATCAAACGTAAAAAGGGAGCCATTGTGCTCCTGATTGGAGTCTTTTGCCCTATCCAAAAGGGCATATTTTCAGGAAAGATCAATCAAACTGGATAAAATTTTCAGCTACGTAGGCTTAAATCCCTGCTATCTTCAATTGTTTTTTATGCTAAATGATAAAGAAAAAACTAAACCAAACAACAAAAATCAGGAACCCAAGAAAGGCTGATTTCCGACTTGCTTTATTTCGTTTACTGGTATGAGCAAACAAAAGTGCGAGCGGACCAATCATTATTCCCAAAACAAACCAGACAGAATCCAACTTAAATTTCTTCTTTAAGGGATCGTAGTAATCAGTTATTAATAAATCAGGGTTTTTCTTTAAATCTCTTTTTATTTTTTTGATGGAAACTTTAAAATATATCTTCTCCAGTAGATTTAGTTTTTTCCCTGTCAGAGCCGTAAATTCTTTTGCGGACATTTTCACAAAAACATCTGCTCTCAGATTTTCCTTTTCAGAAAAAGCATTTTGCCTATAATGATTTTCACCCGGATGAATAATGGTGGCGGCAATGGAAATATTTCCACTAAAAAGCAAGGGTGCTGTTATGAAAAGAAAAATATAAATGAATGATCTTTTACCAGAGTTCATATGTGATAGTTTCATTAGTAATGCAACTGCACCGATTCTGGAAAGTTTCCTAATTACATCATGAGAGTATTAAAAACAGGACCTCCTAAAAACCAGTTGTGCAAATATATTTTTTAATAGCCGAAAAGCGCAAAAAAAATGGGAGACACTTTTAGTGCCTCCCATTTTTAATATTCAAATGTATTCTTATTTCACTTCTTCAAACTCTGCATCTGTTACATCATCTTCAGCAGCTCCGGACTGAGCTCCTTCACCTTGTGGTTGCTCACCACCTGGCTGACCATCTGCTCCCGGTGCGCCTTGTGTATCTTTATACATTTCTTCGCTGGCTGCTGTCCAGGCATTATTTAATTCTGCCACTGCTGCATCTATAGCTGCCACATCTTCCGTTTTGTGTGCTTCTTTCAATTTATCAAGACCGGCCTCAATAGGTGCTTTTTTATCAGCAGAAATTTTCTCACCGTATTCTTTTAATTGCTTTTCGCTTTGGAAAATCAAGCTATCAGCCTGGTTGATCTTTTCAACTCTCTCTTTCGCTATTTTATCTGACTCTTCATTCGCTTTTGCTTCATTCTTCATCTTTTCAATTTCCTCCTTACTCAAGCCACTTCCAGCTTCAATACGAATGTTATGAGACTTACCGGTTCCTTTATCTTTTGCATAAACATTCAGGATTCCGTTGGCATCAATATCAAAAGTAACTTCTACCTGAGGTACGCCACGTGGAGCCGGTGGAATTCCGTCCAGATTAAATGTTCCAAGACTTTTATTCTGGTTAGCCATTGGGCGTTCTCCTTGTAATACATGAATTTGTACACCAGGTTGATTATCACTTGCAGTTGAGAACACTTCCATTTTCTTAGTAGGAATGGTAGTATTACTTTCAATTAACCTTGTCATCACGCCACCCATTGTTTCGATACCTAAGGAAAGTGGAGTTACGTCTAAAAGCAAAACGTCTTTAATTTCACCTGTCAATACACCACCCTGAATAGCAGCTCCGATAGCAACAACCTCATCCGTGTTTACACCTTTATGTGGTTTTTTCCCGAAGAAATTTTCTACGATTTCCTGTACTTTAGGAATACGTGTAGAACCACCAACAAGGATTACTTCGTTAATATCGTTTTTAGACAAACCTGCATCTTTCAAAGCAGCTTCACATGGTTTCAAGCAACGGGCAAAAAGATCATCTGATAATTTTTCAAAATGAGCTCTGGTTAATTTCCGAACAAGATGCTTCGGCACTCCGTCAACCGCAGTAATATATGGTAAGTTGATTTCTGTTTCACTGGAAGAAGACAATTCCACTTTTGCTTTTTCAGCTGCTTCTTTCAAACGTTGCCATGCCATTGGATCTTTATGTAAATCGATGGCTTCATCTTTCTTAAATTCTTCTGCCAACCAATCCATAACTACTTTATCAAAATCATCACCACCAAGGTGCGTATCACCATTAGTTGATTTTACCTCAAAAACTCCTTCACCTAATTCAAGAATAGAAATATCAAAAGTACCACCACCAAGATCAAAAACAGCAATCTTTTGGTCAATATTCTTTTTATCAAGTCCGTATGCCAAAGCGGCTGCTGTAGGTTCGTTAATAATTCTACGCACTTTTAAACCGGCAATTTCACCAGCTTCTTTAGTGGCTTGTCTTTGTGCGTCATTAAAATAAGCTGGTACAGTAATGACTGCTTCAGATACTTCCTGACCTAAATAATCCTCAGCCGTTTTCTTCATTTTCTGAAGAATCATTGCAGAGATTTCTTGTGGTGTATATTGTCTACCATCTATATCTATCCGGATTGTATCATTATCACCCTTCACTAATTTATAGCTCCAATGCCCTGCTTCTGTCGTCACTTCATCCCATTTGTGCCCCATAAATCTCTTGACACTCATGATGGTATTCATAGGATTGGTGATAGCCTGTCTTTTTGCAGGGTCACCTACCTTACGTTCGCCATTTTTCAAAAATGCAACAATGGAAGGAGTTGTACGTCTTCCTTCATCATTTGCGATTACTACAGGTTCGCTACCTTCCATAACTGCCACGCAACTATTGGTCGTTCCGAGGTCAATTCCTATAATTTTTGCCATAACTTATATTTTTTTTAATAGTTATTAATCAATTGTCAAGGTTTATGCCAATGGAGAAAAGGTGAAAAAATGGCAGACATTTATTCAATTTTTAAAAAACCATTCAATTTTTGTCTTATAAATGAACACATAAAGCAGACATCCATTCATGAAAATATTTCTCACTCACCAAACAACAATCAGTTTACAATATGAAAGACACTGACCTAAATACTATAATTACTATCCTGCATTTTTATGGGGACGAATTTTGTTTTTAATGTCAAATCTCATCCGAAACCATTTATTAATAAACAAATACCTATTTCTCAATTGATTCATTCACCCTACCTTTGGGCACGATTTTTAAAAAATTGTTTATGATAAAAGAAATAAATGAAACGGTTGAATTTATCCGTTCAAAATATTCCATTTCCTCTGAAATAGGAATTGTATTAGGAAGCGGACTGGGAAATTTTACGGATGAAATCGATATAGAATGTGAAATACCCTATTCTGATATTCCAAATTTCCCTGTAAGTACTGTAGAAGGCCATAGTGGCAAATTGATATTTGGGAACTTATCCGGAAAAAAGGTAGTCGCAATGGCAGGTCGTTTTCATTACTATGAAGGATACGGAACTGCAGAAGTGATATTTCCAATAAGAGTTATGAAATTTTTAGGTGTAAAAATGCTTGTGATCAGCAATGCCGCCGGATCAATGAATCCGAATTTCCAGGTTGGAGACCTCATGATAATTAATGATCACATCAGTCTGTTTGCACCGAATCCGCTGATAGGGAAAAACGAAGATGAATTAGGCCCAAGATTCCCTGACATGAGCGAACCCTATAAAAAAGAATATATTCAATTAGCAAAAAAAATAGCGAAAGAAAATGACATTCTGGTTCATGAAGGAGTTTATACAGGAGTTACGGGTCCTACATTTGAAACACGTGCAGAGTATAAAATGCTTCACATATTAGGAGGAGACGTTGTTGGAATGAGCACCGTGCAGGAAGTCATTTGCGCTTCTCATATGGGCCTGCCCGTTTTTGCAATGAGCGTGGTAACAGATGTTGGAATCAGGGAAGAGGAGAACACCATTACCCATGAAGAGGTATTGGAAGCTGCAAAAAATGCAGAACCAAAAATGACATTAATCTTTAAACAATTAATTTCGCAATTGTAATAAGCAAAGCTGAATGAAGGTTTCTCCCCAAATGATATTGAAAAAAAAATGGCTGCTCAGGTTGGGGCTGATTTTTATTAGTATAGGGTTTGGCACTCTACATTCTGACGCTCAGATTAGAAGACCCAATATTCTGCAGCAGACAGAGGGAATTCCTCGTGGACAGCAAACAGAAAAGGGAAACAGAACTTCTGACACTTTAGGTTTTGAAAAAAGGGATGATCTGGCAGATTCCATTACAATCAGCTTTCGATACCTGGATTCTCTTACCAGCAATAAATTGGATTCTTCTATAAATGATTTCGGTAAAGTATATTCTGTACCTACCGGGTATGTCACTATTGGAAATAATGGAAATGCAGCATATCCTATCTTGTTTTCTCCTTTATTGAAAGCGGGCTGGGATGCAGGTTTTCATGCTTTTGACGTGTATAAGTATTCGATAGAAAACACTCGATTTTATCAAACGACCAGACCGTATACTTTGTTGAATTATTTCCTGGCATCAGAAAAAGAACAGGTTGTAGGCGTTCTACACACACAGAATATAAAACCCAACTGGAATGCGGGAATAAATTACCGGTTGATTTCCACGCCGGGTACATTCAAAGTTCAAAATTCCAATCACAATAATTACCGCTTTTTCAGTAATTATCAAGGCAGAAAAAAAAGATATGCAGCGTATCTGGTCGTACTTGGAAACCAAATTGCATCTTCAGAAAATGGAGGGATCAGAGATCAAAACTCACTCGAAAATCCTGATCTTAAAAGACGAATTGCAGTACCTGTAAACTTATCAGACAGTTCTATGATGGGCAATCAGGTATATGCAAACCGAATCGTTACGGGAAATAAGCAAAAAGATTTTACCACATTTTTTCGTCAGAGTTATGATATCGGAAAACGAGATTCTATCATTATCAATGATAGTACAAAAGAATATTTATTCTATCCTAAATTAAGGTTTCAACACACATTTTCTTATCAAACTTTCATGAATAAGTTTACTGATCCGATGAAAGAAAGAGGGGTGATCAGACAGGATTCCATATTTTATAAAAACAATTACGACCTTACTTTAAACGCTTCCCGGCCTGTTAATTTTCAACTGGAGGATGAGTGGGAAATCATTTCAAATGATTTTTCGATCAGACAATTTCCTCAAACAAAAAACCTGGGTCAGTTTCTGGAAGCGGGTGCCCGTCTTGAAAATTACACAGCGAAATTCTCCAGCTTTTCAAACTCCCCTAATATATTACAAGTGTTTCCTCCGCCAGCACGTTTTACCAGCTTTGTAAATGTAGTGCTGCATGGAGAGTATCGAAATAAAACCAGAAACAAAAAATGGGATGCCTTACTAAAAGGAGAATTCTACGCAGCCGGAGAACACCTGGCCGACTTTAATGCTCAGGCGATGGTTACCCGTTTTTTAAACCAACAATTTGGAAATATTCAGGTTTCTTTTCAGAACGTCAATCGAACTCCATCTTATATATTTAATGGTAAATCCGCTTTTGATATGGATTCTAATTCTCTATCCAAAAAAGAAAACCTAACTGTACTTACATTCCAGGCGAATAATCCACGCTTTACTTTAATGGCGCGAAATATATCCATTGCGAACTATGCCTATTTTACAGATTTTTATCAATCAGAACAATTTGGCGGCCTGATCAATCTGACACAAATAACTGCTTCTACTAAAAATAAAATATCCGGTCATTTTAATTTATATAGTGATTTTATTCTACAGCAAACTGCTGGTCAGGTTCCTTTAAATGTTCCATTATTTTACACCCGGCAGAGATTTGCTTTTGAAGGAAACTTTTTCAAAAATCTTAATCTGAGTACCGGAGTAGACGTCAGTTACAACACTCCTTACAAAGCGAATAATTACAGCCCGGTCATGGGCGCATTTGTTCCGCAGGATTCTATTACCATCAGCAACTTCCCAAAAGTGAATTTGTTTTTCAATTTTAGAATAAAAACATTTACTGCTTATCTCACTGGCGAAAATATAAATACAGTTTCTTTCAAAAATGGTTTTGGCTTTATGAATAATAACTTCGCTGCGCCATATTACCCGACTCCCGGATTTTTATTCAAGTTTGGAGTCTCATGGACATTTGTTAATTAATCTCTCATTAATGATACTTTTAAGTTGGATTTTTTACTAAAAAACCCAACCCAATTATTATTAATTCCTCCTTAACAACAATCTGATTCCTATTATTAATTAATGATTAGATTTGAGTAAAATTTAATTTTATGAAATTTATTAAAGTATTTACCCTGTTATTTTTAGGTCTGCTATCCTTTCAGTTTGGAAGCGCACAAACCAACATTACAGATTCAATTAAAGTAAATGGTAATTGTGGCATGTGCAAAAAAACAATCGAAAAAAGCGCCTTGGGAGCAGGAGCTACAACTGCGTTTTGGGACAGAAAAGCGAAAGTATTAAAAGTCGATTATGACTCTACAAAAACCTCGAATGAAACGATCCAAAAAGCCGTAGCCAAATCAGGATATGATACACAGAACTTCACAGCACCTGATGAAGCATATGAAAAACTGGAGGAATGTTGCCATTATGACCGCTCCCTATTGAAGAAAAAAGATAAAAAATAATTTTTCTGAAAACAAATATCCAAATTAGAAAAGTGCTCCATAAGGATAATGAAGCGCTGGCAATTATTATCCGCAGGTCATTAGAGGAATTCAATGCCAATAAACCCGGCACCGTTTATTATGACACCTCCACCGACACGATGAGCGAAAATTTCACAGAGAAAAATTCTGCATATTTTGTTTTGGAAGAAGATGGTCAGCTTGCCGGAGGTTGTGGTTTCTACCCTACCGAAGGATTGCCAAATGATACTTGTGAACTCGTAAAAATGTACCTGGCCTCAAAATATCGAAAAAAAGGATATGGGCAACTATTGCTAGACAGATGTATTGCAGAAGCGAAATTAGCCGGCTATAGTAAGATGTATATTGAAACATTACCGGAATTAAAAAATGCTATTGAGCTCTATAAAAAGAACGGGTTTAATTTCATTGATAAACCTCTTGGAAATAGCGGGCATACCGGTTGTGATATCTGGATGATGAAAAAAATATAAATTAGGGTAAATTTTATCTGTCGAATAGCAACGAAATGGTCACAGAAAAACTTCTTGCATTTTAATAAAACCTCAGATAACTCATTAGAGTTTTTATAATAAAAAATCCTGCAAATTATACAACTTGCAGGATTTTTTATTTTTATGAAGCGGAGAGAGAGGGATTCGAACCCCCGGAGGTGTGACCCTCAACGGTTTTCAAGACCGCCGCATTCGACCGCTCTGCCATCTCTCCGGCGCAAATATAAGAGGTGATTTTTTAGATAAAAAAATATTTTTAAAAATTTGCGAAATTAAATTTCAGAAAACCCTGAAAGGCTTAATAGTAAAGACTTCCATTTACTTAAAAAAAATTTCATAAAAAAACATAGGGAGTTCATTTCAATCCTATGTAATAACAATCATCAAATTTTAGACTGTTTATTAATTCATTTAAATAAGCAATTATTTGGTTATTTTAGCTCACTCATAAAATCTGTGCGCAAGAACAAAGCTGCTGATTTATTATTAACCCAATTCTTTAAGCTTAAACAATCTTTAATGAAATTTTCTTATTTAAAGTCTCTTTCCCTTTTTGCCATTCTGTTCGTTTCCGGTGTTGTAAATGCCCAAAAACAGTCTGCTAATCTGGATATTGAAAATGCCATTCTTCATAAAAAAGACAACTTTTATTATATCGATTTTAAAAGATATTCTCCAGATGACGCCTCGTTACCGATTGGAGTATTTGATTCAGGGACGGGCGGGCTAACCGTATTGGAAGCAATCCTGAATTTTGATAAAAATAATAATCAGTCCGGCAAATCCGGTTCCGATAATATTCCTGATTTTAAAAATGAACAATTCATCTATCTGGCAGATCAGGCAAATATGCCTTATGGAAATTATTATGCTACCGGAAAATCAGATTTACTAATCGAACATATTATTAAAGACGCTCAGTTTTTATTATCCGATAAATATTATCCAAATGAACAGGCTTCCGGATATATGTCTGATAAGAAAAAAGTAAAAACAATTGTGATTGCCTGTAATACCGCAACCGCTTATGGAAAGGACCACATAGAAAACTTTATTTCCAAAACAGGAATAAATCTTAAAATAATTGGAGTGATTGATGCAGGGGTGCGTGGCACACTGGAAAAATTCTCTAAAGAGGAAGATGGATCAATTGGTGTGATGGCTACTGTTGGAACAATTGCTTCTAAAGGATATGGAAACACCCTTAAACTTTATAAAGACAAATTAGGATACACCGGTGACATTCAAGTTTATAATCAGGGAGGGCATGGCATTGCGGAAGCCGTGGATGAGGAGCCTGATTTTATAGATAGAAAGGCAACAGATTTACGCGAAAATTACCGCGGCCCTTCATTAACAAGTGCCGAGTACCGGATTGATAAATCGTTATTGGATATTTACAATTTCGATTTTGATCATCAGAAAATGTTGTGCGATACAAAAAACGCAGAGGACTGCTCTGCTCTTCAAATAAATTCTGCAGATAATTACGTGCGCTATCATTTAGTATCTATGATGGAAGAAATCAGAAAAACACCGGATGCCAAGCCACTGAAAGCAATTCTGCTGGGTTGCACTCATTATCCATACCTCACAAAAGATATTCAGAATATTCTGGCTGAATTATATGATTACAAAAAGAATGAAAAATATATTTACAGGCATTTGATGGCAAAAAATATTCACCTGATAGATCCGGCTGTAAATGTAGCAGAGGAATTATATGCTTTTTTGAAGGATCAAAATCTGTTAAATAAGGTGAAAAACCCCGCTCCGAGTGAGTTTTATATTACAGTTCCAAACAGAGATAATCCAAAGGTAAAAATTGAAAACTCCAATTTCCCATATGATTATAAATATGGTCGCAATGCCGGCGAAATTCAACAATACACTAAAACAGTTCCTTTCAGTAGAAAAAACATACCGGCTGAAACGATCGAGCGATTAAAAACAGTTATCCCAACTTCTTATTCATATATAAAAGAGTTTAGTAAGAAAAGTAATAAAGTGAAAACTCTTGATAAGAAAGACAAAATAGCTGAGTGATATATATATCTGAAGTTATCCCGGACAAAACACTATGCTGTGATGCCAAAAATTAAAAGAGCTATAATATACGCGGGTAAAATCACTCAATAATTTTGATCGCCATCGTAAAAATCACATGCAATTTTACCAGAAAATAAGCAAGTTTACTCGATTTTTAAATTCTATAAAATAACTTAAAACAAATTGCGTTTTATTTGTGACGCTGGCCGTTGCTAACCTAAACCCACAGAGAACCCTAATGACTTCTGATTATTCAATACACATTGAATGTAATACTGACAATTTTTATTGCAAAAAAGATTTATCATTCTATTGATCGGATGACCTCTGTCCGATATAATTTAATGATATTAAATTCTGAATGGATAATCAGTTTTTGAATTTGGATGAAAGCTGCCAGAAAAGGCAGCTTTTTGTTTGTGGTATGTCTTACTAAAGGAAATTTAAAACTTTTTCATAATTAACAGGAATAAATCATTCAGCGTTAAATCACCATTCAGCATAAAGTTTTAAAAATCTATTATTGAAAGAGTACTTTTGTATCATGCGTAAAACGCTCACAATACTTACGAATTCTTTAAAGCTTACCATGCAGGAGCTCATGGTAAATAAATTACGCACCTCACTCTCTCTCATTGGAATTTCATTTGGGATTTTTTGTATTATAGGAGTATTAGCTACAGTGAACAGTCTTGAGATGAATATTCAGAATCAAGTCAAGAGTTTAGGTTCAAATACAATTTATATTGATAAATGGGATTACAGTGGTGGAAATGATAGTCCCTGGTGGACATTTTTAAATCGGCCACAGCCTAAATTTGAGGAAGTCGGTTTTATTAAAGAACGCAGTCAACTTGCCAGTGATGTTGCTTTCCAGATTAATTCAGGTGTCACAATAGAATACAAAAGCTTTGCTCTCGAAGGAGCCCCTATGTTAGGTATTACAGAGGAGGAGAACAACATCCAACCCGTCGTCATAGAATTTGGAAGATATATTTCAGCCAGTGAATTTGCTTATGGTACGCCGGTATGCATTATCGGGTATCTAAGTGCTGAAATGTTATTTGGGAATCCACAAAATGCTTTGGGAAAAGAAATCAAGGTAAAAGGAAAAAAAATCAGTGTTGTGGGTGTCATAAAAAAAATAGGGCAGAATATGATTGGACAAGATTACGATCATAGTTTAATGACATCCTATCGTTTTGCACGCACTATTTTGAATGAAAATAGCAGTAATCCGGTCATAAAAGTAAAAGGGAAGGACAATATCAGTTCAGCAGCGCTGGCAGATGAGATTGGAGGAATCATGCGTAGCATTCGCAAGCTCAGTCCTAAGCAGGAAGATAATTTTACACTCAATCAAATTTCAAGTTTACGCGATCAGATAACTTCCTTGTTTTCTACTGTGAACCTTGGTGGTTGGGCCATTGGTTTATTGAGCCTGGTAGTAGGTGCATTTGGTATTGCCAACATTATGTTTGTAACTGTCAAAGAGCGTACATCCATGATCGGCTTAAAAAAAGCATTAGGCGCTAAAAAGAGAAGTATTTTATTGGAGTTTCTTTTAGAAGCTGCCATCATCTGTATACTGGGAGGCTTAGTGGGATTATTGCTTGTTTTTTTACTTACCCTTGTATTAACCAATCTGTTCGATTTTCCCGTATTTATTTCTACTGGAATACTTTCTCTGGCTATTTCCATTTGTATATTTATTGGAATCTTGTCGGGTATGATACCCGCTTATACTGCTTCCCGCTTAGATCCTGTGGTTGCTATCCGATCCTGATTTTTGCAAAATTCACATGTCTTATCTTTGCGCCTTATCCCATTGATTTTTATAAAATAACTTTTAATTTATGGCAACAATACTGGCTATTGAATCCTCCTGTGATGAAACTGCTGCCGCTGTGTGCAGAGACTGAGTTATTTTAAGCAATATCATTTCCAGTCAAAAAGTACATGAGAAATAT
>JBDSBN010000400.1:0-8955 GCA_039921585.1 Ginsengibacter sp.
GTGACAACTACTTCATAAAGAATTTTTACAGAATCTGATTGTGCTACAACCGATACCGCTGAAAATAAATAAATACTGAAAACGAATATGCGTTTCATAAAAATGAATAGGTTTTTTTTCGGTAAAAAGAAAGAAATATAAAACGCAAAGGCCGGCTTACATCTCTGCTTTTCTCCCGAAAGCGTTGAATAATTTAGGCAAATGGCAGGTCTTCTGGCTTGATGTTTACTTCGACCTTCCCGTTCTGGTTTTTCAGAACAGTGGCGTGAGAGAAGTTGCTTTTCCTTTGAAAAGACCATCATACAGCTACGGGGATAGCTCCGGAATTTTACCGGATTCCCTTTTAATCCAAATTCATTTTATTGAACCAGGAACCATTTTTGGCGGCAAAAGTAAGTGGAAAAAATTAAATAAAGGAAAGTAGATTAACTCCTTGCAGTTCTATAGAAATTTAAATTAGCCAAATAACAACTTCCTCAATTCTTCTTTTGATTTATTTAAATGAATGGCAACATCGGCTAATATAGAATTTAAAGTACCAATCTTTAAAGGACTGTGATTAGGTATTGTTATATGATGCTATCCTTCTTGTTTGTATTAAGGACTCTTTATCAGCTCGGTTGCGTTTAGCCCCCTGGGCATTTTCATGCTGCAATAATTTCTTCTCTTACAATATGAAGCCGAATAATCCTTTTATTATTATCATCAAAATGACATATAACAGCATCTTTTACCATTTCCCTTAACTCTTCAATAGAGTCAGCCTGGGTGAAAATAGAAACACCCAATCCTTTTGCAGTGTATCCGCCTTCAATAGATTCTTCAACCAGAAAAAAAACTTCTTCCATAATATATGTTTTAAACAAATTTACATTTAAAATTCATCAATTAAAATTAGGGTAATACCAAGTTGCTCCTGTTCAAAAAGAATCGATCTGCGGCGATTCGTGTTCGACATACTTCTTTCAGAATCTATAACTTTAAGTAGGAGTCCACCCAATTCATCATAACTTCTAACAAAAAAATTACCATTGAGTCCATAATTTATTTCTAAGGAGAATTTGGAATGATCTTGTTAGAAAGCGCTACAGCCAATCACAAGAAAAAATATAAGGGTGGATAGTTGTTTCATTAAATTAGATAAACTATTTGGAGAATTTTAATTAACCTTCATTGATTGTTTTAAAGGATGTTCAAATTATGGATGTAAATTTACGGACATTATCAGCCCAGTTTTCATTCTAATTTTTAAAATCGCTTTCCAATTGTCAATGCTATTTGAGAGAGAACATCACTATTTGTATCCATTTGAAAATTCCCGAACATTCCAAATAAGATATTCTTTTTATTTGTATACTTATATCCCAGACGAATAGTACCACCTGCTGCAAAAGTACGTGCGGGAGTTTTGTTTTGTAAAGAAACAACTGGATACGGAAAACCTGTAACAAAAGGACAAATCACACCAATCGCATCATAATACGACGCTGACTGATACCGCAATAGTGAGCTTAAGCCTATATAAATTTCACTTTTCTGAGTTTGGATTAAATTATAATTTAGACCAAGGGTTGCCTGCATTCCACCGGTGGTATATCGAATAGAACCATCAATTTCTTCTCCTCCTCCATTTGGGTCTGTAAAGAATAAATCTGATGAGCCATCATGCAGTGTTCCACCAAAAGTAGCAATCCAGGAAAATCTTTTTCGAAATTTCTTCGAATAGAGTAAGTTATAAGCTACACCTCACATATCGCCGATACCATTAAAGCTGCGGCCAATATTTAAACCAAGGAAATGTTTTGGATTTGATTTAACCTGGCTAAGAGCCGTGACAATAGAGAATAATCTAAATGAGATTAATAAAAGGATCTTTTCCATAAGTACTCTAAATTGTAGGATATATAAACAGGATTAACATCGATTAACATCTGCATACTGCATATTTACTTACTATTGTATGCAGATGTATTATATATTTAAATACTTGACCTATTTTCTATTAAAGTTAGCATACGATATAGGGTATACTTGACTTTTGATATCAGTAAATTGCACCATTGAAGGTCCCATTTCATAACCTTGTCCCTTCGTAGTATCAATACACGAATTACAAATCGATGCATAAAATTGAGCAGCTAAAACTACTGTTCAATTCTTTTAAAGTTTTAGCCCCAATCCTAATCCCAATAAAGTATTTATTTCTGCCTCATTATTATTAGACCAATCCACTCTTGGACCGATAAAGAATTTTTTACTAATATTAAATTCCAGGCTTGCAGAAATCCGGTAACCGTAGATATGGCCATTGTCAAAGATTATTTTAGAATCTCTTTGTAAGTTCCCCAAAGCATCTGTATATAAATGGAAGCCCCCTTCCTGAGATCGATAAGAATATCCAATAGTGGGGCCTAACTGAATATTCAATCCACTCAGGAGTTTATTGAAAGGATAATAGCTGGCTTTAGGCCAAAGCACCGTACTAGAAACATGATAAAATGAATTGATCGAACTAATAGGAGGGTTTTTTACACCGTTATCAAAAATTAATTCTGCACCTATTAATAATTTATTCAAGGCAAAAGAGGGGTTTTTGATTACATTTTTTGAAGCATCTAGGGACACACTATATCCAAAAAAATCGCCGGAGCCAAAAGTTACATGTCCTCCGGACAATTTTAAAAGATATTCGTTGCTTTGTTTAATTTGACTTTTGGCAAAGAAAACAAAACAGCTCAAAAGAATAGTAATGATAACTTTTTTCATAGAGACCGATTAAATTTGGTGAAAGTTTTTGATGAAAAGGTAATATAGAAAAAAAGGAAAGCTCATTTGAAACTTTCCTTTTAAGAAGTTTTATGGAATATATGTCCTATCATTGAATGTAAAGCTTACTGGTCCTGTTCTATACCTTACAGGCCAACTATTTCGCATTGCACCTTCTTGATCTATTCTATTTAAAACAAAAAACACATCCCGAATATATTTTTGTTGCACAATTAAAGCATCATCTGATTTAAAATTAATCTTAAATCCAATAGTACCTGTATAAGACCATGATGAAGTGGGGTCTTTCAAAGTTGTAGATAATGATCCTGAAAATTCTGAGGAATTTCGATTATCTTCTTCATATATCGCAAAATGCTGCTGAAGATTATCACTCTCCCAATCACTGTCCCAAACCATAGACCAATCTACCCATCTTTCCTTATTTATATTTCTTCGATTTATAGTTTTTGGTTGGGTAAAGAAATTGTCCGCTTGAACCTGACCATCTACCACTTTTAAAAATCCATCAGAGCGAGTAAATACAATTTCAGAACCCCCACCATTCCCTGTAAAACTTATTAATGCATCATACTGCTTAATACAAAGAACATCACCAATATAAACCTGTTTAACCTCTCTTGGAAGTCATGGTTGATTTATTGGCCCTTCAGGTGGAAATGCGCCACTCACAGGATCTCCCAAATCTCCATAAGGTTCAATTCCATTAATACCTATTATATGAGTTGGGTTTAGTTCGGCAAAATCATCATTTATTAATACCTGGGTGTAATATTGAAAAACACCATTAATGTAATATGGTTGAGAACCCCAACCTTCATCAGCGTCTGCAGTTGCAGCAACCACACTTGTAATGGGTTCATAATACCCACCTTCTTCAGGTAGTTCTTGCCATTCCTCCGAATATGGAAAATAAATTGTAACTTTTTCTGGATCTCCATTATAAGTTCTCTGAAATACACTACTTGGTTCTATCTCCAATTTACTTAGGAATTGAAGAAAGGTTTGGTCATTGGTCTTTTTTGCTTCATGCCAGAAATTATTAGAAAACTGGACTAGAGATACATTAAACTTCTTAATGTATTCCCCAAACTTTGTAATAAAATTTAATCTACTGTTTTGAGGAAAAATCAAATCTTTTAAAAGAACAGATTCGTCAGTATATGAGCGTGAAAAAATCGCAGCATTTACCAATTTCAGGTTTGCTTTATCCTTATAAAGTTCTTTAAATACTTCCGTGACTTTTACCAAATTCTCAACTAATGCTTTTTCTTCAGGTGTTGAAGGGATCTTGAATACTTTTGAAGGATCAATTTCTGTTTTTTCCGGAACAGGTTCCTGATTAGACAATTCCTTCTGGCAGGAATTAAACAAGAAAATAGAGGAAATCAAAAAAATAAATTGAATAATTCGGTTTCTCCTTTTTTTTAAAATTATTCCTAAGAAAGATTTCGATGGAGGATGCGGGGGGGGATGCAATTTTTCTTTTTCATGATTAAAATTTTTAAGTTAATAAATAAAGCTAAAACAAATATTTAGCAAAGATTAACCTTTCATTAAACATTAAAACATTTAATAATTATTCAATAATACTTGAACCTTTTTAGATTTTCAACATTTACTCCATTAAGCATATACGAGAATTAAATATTACTTTAAATTCTATCTACTTCTACGTAAATTTCAAAAGT
This sequence comes from Ginsengibacter sp., assembly GCA_039921585.1. Classification (GTDB taxonomy): domain Bacteria; phylum Bacteroidota; class Bacteroidia; order Chitinophagales; family Chitinophagaceae; genus Ginsengibacter. The sequence goes on from JBDSBN010000400.1 coordinate 4,479, forward strand.
TACATTTATAGAATCTTCCACCAATTTCGATTTACAAACCAAAATTTCACTCCTCATTTTTGAAAACTCAAAAAAAACATCAAATATACAAGCCCTATCTATCAAACCTAATCCCCACCCCCACATAAAAATTCCTTCCAGGTGCAGCATTGTAATATCGTCCGCCAAAAGCATTGATATCATTGCCTAAACTGTACGTTTCATTCAATAAATTTTGACCTCCAGCAAACAAATTAATTCCGGTTTTTGAAGACAATGAAATATCATACCCAATTTTCAATCCTAATAAAGAATAAGGATTCGCAAATTCTGTATTTGCATCGTTCAATGCAATTCTGCTGCTATGAAAAAAAGTAACATTCCCATATAATCCTGCTGTCATTTTAATATCCAGCCCCGCAGCAAATGTTTGAGCAGCTATACCGGGCATCTTATTGCCGGAGTAATCCTTGTCGCCAACTGAATAAACATCATAATGAAATTGATTGGTGGTGCTGCTTACATATACATTTCCATAGTTAAAAAACTGTCTGGTATTATTAAACAACTCATAACTTAAAAAAGCTTCCAGACCGCTTTGATTTGCGGAGCCGGCATTATCAAAATAATCTCCGCCGCTTGCATCACGCTTTTGAATGATGGCATTTTTCAACCGATAATAATAGGCATTTACATCAAAATAAAACTTATTCCTGAGGAGGCTTCCCCGACTCCCCACTTCGTAATTCATACCTGATTCGGCCTGCAGATCTGTATTCCATACATCTGTAGAAGGCAATAGTTCTGCTGTGCTTGGCGCAGAAAATCCACGGGCGATATTTCCGTAAACAGAAAGGTTTTTGCGTACTTTTTTAAGGATGGCCAGGCGCGGTGCAATTTCATTTTTGAAATCTCTTTCTTCTTTTTGCGGACTCGTTATGGACAGCCGCGTAAATTTCATTTTAGATTCATTTAAACTAGCACCCAAAGTGATAATCCATCCACCGGATATTTCCGCATTTCCCTGGGCAAAAATAAAGCCCTGTGTATTATAAATTTCATCATCGGTTTGTAAGGTACCCGGCGCACCTCCCGCATTTTTATATACACGCTGCGTATTGAAAGATTGTTGAAACTCTGCGCCGGTATTCATTGTAAACAGTGCATTGCCTAAAAGCTTGTTCCATTGAAACATTGTTCGTCCACCAAAATGTGGTTCTGATGTCCGGGAGAAGTTTCGAAAATTTGGATTTCTGTTTTGAGAATAAACACCATAGACAGCCGAAGTATTTTTCCAATCGGCATGTAACTTTTGCTCCACAGATATTCCTGCTAAAAATGTTTTAGAGTAAAATGCTGCATGAGCTTCCTGAGCAGATGGAGACATTCCCGCTTTTGGACGGGCACTTTGTGGATTGGCCTCATACTCCGCTTTAGTGAGTGCCCCAGAAGTTTGATAGTATAAATCACCAAAAAGAAAATGAGTGCTGATGACAGAATTCTCTGATTTTTTTAATTGAGCATCCCAGGAAACCACATCTCTTCTCATAGCAGTATTTGCACGATAGCCATCGCTTTCCTGATGTTGGTAATGAATACTGTTTTGAATGCTGCTATCTCCTAATCTCAGATTTATATGCGCATTTTGCAAACCATAACTTCCCGTATTATAATCAAGGGATACTCCTGGTTGAAAGTGCTTTGAATTACTATTCATCAACAATACTCCCCCGGTACCTGCGCCATAACTACTGCCAGCAGGACCTTTTATAATTTCCACAGATTGTACGTTATAAAAACCCATCTGATTTAAATAAGTACTTCCACCAGGATCCGTAAAAGGAATTCCGTTATAATAGATTTTCACATTTCTGACTCCAAAGGGTGATCGTAAAGAACTTCCCCGGATATTCATCCGGTAGCTTCCGGGAGAACGCTCGTCCATTCTCACTCCAGGTTTCGTATTTAAAGCCTCCACCATAGTGGTATTATCGTATCTGTTTAAATCTTTATTACTTACCAAACTAATAGCAGCAGGAACTTCAATTAGTTTCCGGTTGTTTTCATATGCATGAATAATGACGTTTTCTAACAATTCAACAGTATCCGCAGGGGCTTTTTGCGCAATGCCATTAAAAGAAATAAAAAGCAGAAAGATAAAAAGTTTGTTCATAAATATTGATTAGGGCAATTGAATGATTATTTCTGATAACCAAATTATTCTCATAACAAGAAAGATTCCGGTTATCACACAAAATTAACGCATATAAAGGAGGGATATTTCCTTAGGTCGATTTATAATTTGTTTCATACCTGAAAAGAGGAAAGATTATAGATAAGGTGAAACATCCGTAAAAAACCTTGATCAATTTATTTTTTGCCATTTATCCATTCTACCTGTAATTAATCCATCAATTAGTTATTTTTGATAAATGTACAGCAAAAGTATACTCACCGTTTCATTTCTTTTCCTTGCCCTTTCTACATTTGCTCAGGAAAAATGGAGTCTTCAAAAATGTGTAGACTATGCGATGGAAAATAATATTTCTATCAGGCAAAGTGAACTACAGGAAAATATTTCTGCTATAAATTATAAACAAAGCAGACTATCCCAAATACCATCCGCAAATTTTAGCAATAGCGAGGGATTTCGATTTGGTAAGTCGCAAAATCCATCCACAGGAATATTAGAAAACCAAAATTACTTTTCCATTGGATTGAATCTGCAAAGTAGTGTTGAAATATTCAATTGGTTTTCGAAAAAGAATACCATTCTTGCTAACGAATGGAATTTCGAATCCGCAAAAGCTCAAACTGAAAAATTAAAGGATGACATTGCTCTCCTGGTTGCAAATTCTTATTTGCAGGTTTTACTAGCCATAGAGCAAAGAAAAATAGCAGACGTTCAGGTGAAACAATCCACCACTCAATTGGACATTGTAAAAAAGCAGGTTAGTGCAGGAGCTTTACCAGAACTTAACGCCCTGGAACTGGAAGCTCAACTTGCCAACGATAGCGCAAATTTAATTACAGCAATTGGTAGTGTGAGTCAGGCAAAATTGGTTTTGAAATCAAATATGTTTTTGGATGCAGCAGCACCGTTCGAAATTGAGGAACCGCCAATTGATAAAATTCCGGTAGAATCAATCGGAGATTTACAACCTGACTATGTGTATCAGTTATCTTTGGCAAACCTGCCTCAGCAACGAATAAACGATTTTAATTTGAAGGCAGCAATCAGTAACTCCCGTGCAGCAAAAGCATCACTGTATCCAAGTATTTCTGCTTTTGGAAGCCTTGGAACAAATTATGGCTATTTCCGTTCTCCCCTATTCGCAAAAGATTTCAGCGGTTATGCACCTAGCGGATTAGTGATTCCTGACGGCTCCGGAGGATTTATTCAGGTACAACAGCCCGTTTTTACGAATGGAACAAAAACAGGTTATGTCACATCTCCGGCCATGGGCGATCAGTTCAGTAATAATTTTGGACAACAAATTGGCATTTCTCTGAGCGTTCCAATTTTCAATGGCTGGCAATCAAAAGCGAATTATCAGCGGTCTAAAATAAATATCCGCAATGTGGAGTACCAAAAGAGTCTGGATAATGAAAATCTGAAACAAAATATTTACCAGGCCTATAACTCAGCGATTGTAGCTCGTGAAAAATTCACTTCCTCACTGAAAGCAGTTGAAGCAGCTCAAAAGAGTTATGATTTTGCCTCAAAAAGATATACGGTTGGTATTTTAACTACTTTGGAATTAGTTACCAGTCAAAATAATTTATTTAGGGCCAAATTGCAATATGTTGTGAACCAATTTGATTATGTGTTTAAAATGAAAGTGCTGGAATTTTATAAAGGACAAGGTTTAAAACTATAAATTCAAATCAACGAGTTTCAACAAACAAAAATTTAAAAAACAGAAAAACCATCTCAGGTATTTTTCAATGATAACATTATGAATAAAAAATTAAAGTGGATTATGATATCGCTTGCTTCGGTGATCGTCATTTTACTTGTACTAAAAATTACAGGAGTAATCGGTAAAGAAGAAGGCATAAAAGTAACGACCGAAAAAGTGGAAAAAAGAACCATTGTGGAAACGGTGAATGCAAGTGGCCGGATATATCCGGAAGTGGAGGTAAAATTAAGTCCGGATATTTCAGGAGAAATTGTAGAATTGAATGTAGAAGAAGGAGAAAAGGTGCAAAAAGGACAAGTACTGGCCCGCATATATGGCGATATTTATGCCACACAGAGAGATCAGGCGGCTGCAATAGTAAATCAACAAAAAGCACAATTAGCAAATGCTGCTGCATCTCTAGGCGCATTGCGTGCTCAATTGGATCAGGCAAAGAAGACATTTGATATGCAGAAGCAGCTTTATGAGGATAAAGTTATTTCCAGAAATGAATTTAATACCGCCGATGCAGCCTATAAAACGGCCCTGGCAAATTTTAAAGCTGCCGAACAAGGAATTAAAGGAAGTGAAGCCTC
>JBDSBN010000401.1:0-3143 GCA_039921585.1 Ginsengibacter sp.
AATGAAAACCAACAAAAAAAAGGAATTTGGTGAAAAATCGTCACATTATATAGTATTTTTAATAAAAACAGAATGATTTATCAGTACAAAGGATATATTCCTGTTATTCATGAGTCCAGTTTTATTCATCCTCTTGCAGCAGTTACGGGAAATGTCATTATTGGCAAAGATGTATACGTAGGTCCGGGAGCTGCCATCCGCGGTGATTTTGGGAAAATTATCATCGAGGACGGATGTAATGTGCAGGAAAACTGTACGATTCATATGTTTCCGGGAGTGACCGTTCTTTTAAAAGAAAATGCACATATTGGGCACGGAGCGATCATTCATGGAGCAGAAATTGGAAAAAACTGCTTAATAGGAATGAATTCAGTCATTATGGACGATGTGGTACTGGGAGATGAATGTATTGTGGGTGCCATGAGTTTTGTAAAAGCCAATGAAATTATTCCCGCAAGAAGTTTGTTAGTAGGCAATCCAGCAAAGATTATCCGAAGTGTGACCGATGAGATGATCCAATGGAAAACGCAAGGCACGAAAGTGTACCAGCAATTAGCCAGGGATATGCACACCGATTGGAGAGAATGTGAACCGTTGAGGGAAGTGGAGAAAACTGATTTTCCGAAGGATATTTCAGATTATAAGACTTTTAAAAAATAAGAAAGAAGGTAATCTACTTTCTCTCCAGTTATTTCACGTCAGCCTTTTCATTCCAATAATAACTATCCGGATAGATTCGTTCGCCAAAAATGGCCGTACCAATGCGAATAATAGTAGCGCCTTCTTCAATCGCAATTTCCATATCATGACTCATACCCATGGAAAGTTCCTGCAAGTCTGCATTTTGAATTTGCAATTGCATTGCCTCCTGCTGAATATTTTTCAAAAGCTGAAAACACTTTCGCACCTTTTCTTCCTCGGCGCTCTGCTTAGGATTTGGATACCATTTTTTAAAATCTGAACTTCCTTTTCTTTTTGGGCTAAGCGTTTTTCATTAATAGCATATCCTTTTACCAGGTATTCTGTTAAAATGCGATTTGCCCATATTCTAAATTGTGTTCCTTTATAGGAACTTACTCTGTATCCTACAGCTAATATTAAGTCAAGGTTAAAGTATTCAATATCTCTGGTAACCTGTCTATCGCCCTCCATTTGAACTGTTGCATTTTTTGCAACAGTTGCATACTCTTTTAGTTCATGCTCTTTATAAATATTCTTTATATGCCGGGAAATTACTGACTTATCTCTTTCAAATAATTCAGAAATTTGATTGAGATTCAGCCAAAGGGAATCTTCTTCATAAATCACTTCAACTCGCATCTGATTTTCGGCTTCATAAATAATTGTTTCGCTCATATCAATTGTTTTTTTGAGCCAAACGGCTTTTATTAATGGTATATCCTTTAACCAAATTTTCTTATAAAATATGTTTTGCCCAAATACGAAATTGGGTTCCTCTTTTAATGTTTACCGGTAACCAACTGAAATTATAACATCTAAATTATAATGATCTATTTCTCTGTTTACTTTTCTTTTTGCTTCCTGTCGAACTATCCGGAATTTCCGGACAGTTTAAGCTACTGTTAATTCTTCCGAACCAAATATGTTTTGTATATGTTCATTAATAGTTCCTCCATATTTTTTCAAATTTTGCGGATGCCGCACAATGCATTTTTTATAATCGGTATCCATAAAAAATAACCTTTTAAATGTTTACTAATTTCTCATTTTTAAGATAATTCATTAAAATATATTCTCCTTTAATCTACGGTCTCACCTCCTCCACCCAAACAACCACGGCAACAAATCCTTCTCCGCAAATGCCGCATCCCAGCTATTGTGATTCGCATTTGGATAAAGCGTCAGTTTGTATGTAGCGTTTCTTTTCTCCAGTTCTTTGGCGATGTCTTTTGTAAACTGCGGATCCACCACATCATCTTTTTCACCGTGGAATAGCCAGAGCGGTGTTCGTTTGTATTTCCGAACATTTTTAGGATTATCGCCTCCACAGATTGCAAAGGAGGCTGCAAATGTTTTGCGTTCCCGACGAAGGATTTCTAAGGTGCCCATGCCGCCCATAGACAGACCGCCAACATAAAAGCGGTCCTTATCCAGGTAGGGAAGAGTTTTTAATTCATCCACATATTTGGTGAGTAATTTCATTGCCAGCGTTGGTTTGCCGCAAGTTGAGAAATGGAAGTTGCGCTTTCCCTTATCGTCGGATTTGATTTTGACGTTGGACCAATAGCTGCTCTGCGGGCATTGTGGAAAAATGACTACCGCAGGATGGTTTTTTCGAAAAGCAGGATCTAAGAACATGGCAGAACCATGAATTAATTGCTTTTCATTGTCACTGCCGCTCTCTCCCCGGCCATGCAGGAATAACATGAGCGGATATTTTTTTGCCGGATCAAAATCTTCCGGGTAAAGAATTCTAACCGGCAGAGCATCCCCGCGAAACACAAAGGAAGTTTTGATAAAATCATTTTTCGTTTGTGCAAAACCTGACAGAAAAAACTGGAGGACCAGGATGGTTCCAAAGACTTTTTTCATGCGAATCAATTTCTCTATTGTACTAATTTAAAATCTGCCTCTTTTACATTTGCTGAACTATTGCCTACAAATACTTTAAAATCTCCAGGCTCGGCTACGTGTTTCAAATCGGCATTGTAAAATTTCAGCGTTTCTTCTGTTATGGTAAACGTGAGTGTTTTTGTTTCACCCGCTTTTAGCATCACTTTTTGGAAGCCTTTCAATTCTTTCACCGGTCGGATGATTGATCCAACCATATCCCGGATATACATTTGGACCACTTCCTCCCCGGCTTTGGAACCGGTATTACGAACCTCAACGCTTACGGTAATATTTTCCGAAGGAGTCATGGTTGTTTTGCTCAATTTTGGAGCGGATATTTCAAAGGTGGTATAGCTCAATCCATATCCAAATGGATATAATGGCTCGTTTGGAACGTCCAGGTAATTGGAGCGGAATTTCTGAAACCATCCGCCTTGTGGCAAAGGACGACCCGTATTAAAGTGATTATAATAGATGGGAATCTGACCCACATTTCTTGGAAAGGTAGACGGTAGTTTTCCGGATGGATTGACCTCTCCAAAAAGAACATCTGCAATTGCATGGCCCGT
>JBDSBN010000402.1:0-5225 GCA_039921585.1 Ginsengibacter sp.
ACATACATCGAACGGAATGGATATCCCACCTGTGTAATACCACCTATGTAGCTAATGGAATTCAGACTTTGTAAAGAGGTGATTTCATTTTGATTATGGGAGAAATTCCCACTAACCGACCATCCGATATGTTTCTTTCTGATAACATCTACATTCAATTCTATCTCTAATCCATTATTTTTGATACCGGCAAGGTTGCGGGACATATTATCAAATCCGGAACTAGGAGGAATAGGAACAGACACAAATGCATTGTCAATGGTTTCATGATAGATATTGACATTTCCGGAAATCCTGTTTGCAAAAAGTCCAAAATCAAAACCAATATTCGCTTTCGATCTTTCTGCCCATGATACACTCTTATTGGCAATCGCTGCCAGATTAAATGCCGGCTGTCCATTATATAATTCATTCTCAATTCTGTCGAACGTTGCCTGGTTGCCAATTCCTACCATATCCCCGGAATTGCCAATACTGGCCCGCAGCCTTAAACTGGAGACTACCATGTTATGCTTCAGAAAGCTTTCTTCTTTAATATTCCACATTCCGGCAATCGCTCCAAACCAACCGAATTGATTATTTTGTCCAAACAATGAAGAACCATCTCTTCTACCAGTCAACTGAAGGTTGTATTTCTTCTTATACGAATAAGAGATATTGGTAAAATAAGAGGAGATAGCCGTTTCATATCCCATATTTCTTAAGATATTAATATTATCTGTCGTGATAGGAACACTGGATAAATTGGGCACATATTCATTAAATCCATAAACACGGTAGCGCAAACCATCCGAACGGTTATTTCTGAACTCATAAAAAAGAGCCATGGTCAAATCATGATCCTTCCCAATGTTGGGGTTATAGCTAATGGCTGAAGTGGTGTTGATATTGGATATTTTATTTTCTGTAAAATCCAATTGACTCTTATCGGAAAAATTCGTTTGATAAGATCCCGGCCAGTATTTATTATCACTCGTTGAAATCGTGTAAGATCCAGTGATATTTGTAAACACTTTCAATCCTTGTACAAAAGGAATTTTTAATTCTGCACGGGTGGATAAGTTGACCGTGTTATTATCGGTTCTTAATTTGGCTTTGTCTATTTCATATAAAGGATTAGCCAATCCATTGTTCAATCTGTTTTTTATACTGCCATCCGCATTATAAGGAGTTTCATAAGGATTCGCATAAGCCAATACCTTTAACGGGGAAGCTGTATTCGAATAATTATTTAAAACAGATCCTCCGCGGGTAGCTACTCCCTGAAGACGCATAGTGAAATTGAAATTTTTACTCACCTGGCTGGAGAATCTGAAAAGGCCGGAATAGCGCTTAAAAAAAGTACTTTTTACCGTTCCTTCATTATCCTGGTAGCCAACAGAAAAATTATAATTACTGCGCTCCGTACCGCCACCTAAAGAAATATTGTGATTTTGAACAATCCCTTTTCTCAACAGATAACTTTGCCAGTCTGTATTAATCAGACTTAAACTATCTCTTTGCTCCTGGGTCAATCTGCTTGCAAACCCATTATTTTCCATTTCAAAGGCAATCTTCTCTTCTGTATTCATGTACCTTTTTGTGAGGTCAGGAACCAGATTGATCCCTGTACTTCCATTATAAGTTACATTCACTTTCCCTGCCTTCGCTTTCTTTGTGGTAATAATAAACACCCCGTTTCCTCCGCGGGCACCATAAATGGAGGTGGCACCTGCATCGCGTAGAATTTCGATACTTTCAATATCATTCGGGTTGATGGTATTCAACATTTCATCCGATAAAATAAACCCATCCACAACATACAACGGTCTGTTCAGGTAAGAGTCGCCATGAAGACCAGACCGGCCACGAACCATTGTTAAACCCATTTCTGATGGATCGCCACTATTATTAACCACCTGCAAACCTGCTGCATATCCCTGAATAAGCTGGTCTACGCTGGAGGCAACTGAAGGCGGAAGATCCTTCCCGGATATTTTACTAACAGCTCCCGGAAACGTACTGCTCTTTAATAATTGATATCCCGTATTTACAGTAATCTCAATTTCCTCTAACTTATTCTCCGCAGGAGAAAGGGAAATGGAAACAGAAGAAGTTGCATTAGCGTCTGCTTTGGTAACAGAATAGATCCGTGGATTATATCCTATATAAGAGATACTTAAAACATCCCCTTCCTTTACCTCCAACCGAATGATCCCATTCGAATTGGTCGTACCGGACTGCTGACTACCAGATACCGAAACCGAAGCTCCAGGCAACACATCCCCATTTTCATCTAAAATCCGGAAACTCACCGGAGGTGCAGTATTTACAACCGACTGCATGGCAGAAGAGCTGGTCCGAACCGCTGCCGGCCGTACTTTTTCAGACAGAACAATGGTTTTATCCTTGATGGTAAAATCCAGGTTTTGATCTTTTAAAAGCAGCGAAAGAAAATCGCGCAAAGGGGTGTTCTGAGTTTTTAAGGTTACCCTCTTTGTCCTATCCAGGTCTGACTTATTAGCGAAAACCACGTACCCGGTTTGCTTTTCTATTTCAGAAAACACCTGGTTCAGAGACACATTTGTTCCTGTATAGGAAACAGGTTGCGAGGTTCCGAAAGCCGTTAAGAAAGTTCCTAACAGTAGAATCACCAGAAATCTCATCCCTCTTTGTTTTTGAAAGATTCTTTTTGGGGCCCCTTTTTTCGTTTTCTTTAAAAACATCCTGCCTGCAGGATCAGAGCCGTGAATGAATGCACTTTTCAGCATAGTTCTTATTTACTTTTGGTATAAAAAATGAATACTTATTTAATCCGGCACCAATTGTTGTGCGCGGTGATACTTTTTTTATTTTGATGATTGAGATGATCCATAAACAGTGATCAATTCATTTATTCCTTTTTGCTTATTTATCACTGACAATAAGCTTTCTTCCTTCCACTAATTTGAAATGAACCTTGGTCTTTTTCAATATTTCCAGGAGATCATCCAGGTGTATATTTTTGCTCATTTTCCCTACAAACTCTATATCCGGAATGCCTTTCTCATAAACCACTTCTATGTTGTACCAGCGTTCCAATTGCCGCATCACTTCATCCAGGGAGGCTCCATCAAAATTGAAGATCCCGTTCTTCCAGGCCATAACCTTCTCCACTTCTGCATTAACCACTTGTATACTTCCAGACTTTTTAACATCCAACACTGCCTGTTGTCCCGGCTTAAGCAGATCAGAAGCATTTCCCTCCTGCACCCGAACCGATCCTTCCAGTAAAGTCACTCTTCTTGCAGCCTCGTTATCGTAAGCCTGAACATTGAAATGAGTACCAAGTACATTTATTTTGGCATTGCCATTTATGACGATGAAAGGTTTTGACAAATCACGTGCAATTTCAAAATAGGCTTCCCCTGAAATTTCCACCTGGCGGGTTTTGCCGGCAAAAGAGGCAGGATAGGTAAAAACGGAGCCCACATTCAGCCACACAATACTTCCATCGGCCAGTTTCAGTTGCAACGGCTTACTTCCTTTCGGAACAGAAATCGTATTCATCTGCAATTCTGTCGAACTCCCGGAATACACAATCTGTCCGTCAGCTGTTTTTTCTACCCGCACATTTCCCTGAACAGCCAATGCACCATTCTCTTCCTCTTCCAGCAGGATGACCGTACCGTCAGACAAAGTCAGAATGGCTTTATTCGCAACCGGAGCAGCCAGGTCCTCTTTCATTCCGGATTGCGTCTCTGATTTTGCAATCTGCAGATTTGTATCTGATTTCAAAACATAATACGTTCCCACAGAAAGAAATAATAAAATAACCGCGGCAGCCGCCATCCTTTTCAGAGAGAAGCGCATGGAAACCTGTTTTGCTTCCGTTTCCTTCTCCAGGATATTTTGATACATATTCTCCCAGTCCACCTTATTTGTATGCTTCTCCGGCAGAAACTCCTCCCAGATGTTTTGCATATACTCCTTCAGTACTTCATCCTTTTCTGCTTCCAGCAGCCAATCTGTGAGTTCCTGCTCCTGCACGGGGGTAGCCGTTTTACTATGCAGGGCTTTCAATAAAATAGAAATTTGCTCTTCCGGCTTAGACATATCCAAGGTTTAAAAATGAGAAATTGATCCAGCTTAACAAGACAGTAGCCTGGGAGAAAGAAATGTACTAGTCAGGTAAAAAATATTCTTCCGGTTATCCACATTTAACAAAATATAGTTGGAGAAATAGCAGATGTACCAGATAAATTTCAAAGCTTTAGAAAAGCTTTTTTAAAAATCAGATAAAAAGCTGCCGGCAATTCCGGCGAATAGTGCCAGGTCATTTAAATAAGTTCGGACAGACCGCATGGCCTGGGCCAGGTGATTACGCACGGTGTTGGGAGATATCTGCATTTTATCTGCGATTTCTTCCCGGCTAAGTCCTTCCTCCTTACTCAGTTTAAAAACCTGGAGTTGTTGTGCCGGTAGTCGACCCACCGCTTCGCGGATGAATTGTTCTTTTTCTTTCGCTAATATAAATTCGTCGGTAGAGTTTTTTGCCCGGGGTGAATCTTCCAGCGCCAGAATCAATTTCTTATCCAGGGCCGCTTTTCGGTAATATTGATATACCTGCCGGTAAAGCACCGTAAAAAAATAAGCATCCGGGTTTTCCACCTCAGCCAGTCCGGAACGCTGCCTCCAAAGTTGAATGAATACCTCTTGCACAGTTTCCTCGGCAATATCTTCCAGGTTGGTCATTTTAAGCGCCACATAATAAAATCTGTCCTTATAATAATCGAATAACACGCGGAAAGCCTGTTCGTCACCAATAGAAACCAAACGTAAGAGAGATTGGTTTATTTGGAAAATTTCGGACATAGGGATAGATAACTGCTTTATGTAGGACGTAAAAATAAGTAGAATTTTTCTTAGGGAGGCCGGGCACGTTCTTTTGTATTTGTTAAAGGGGCGAAAATCCCGGTATTTATCTGCTGAATAAAATTTGCAGGATACCGGATGAGCATTCAAAGAAACAAGAGACTTCCCCACCAGATCCGCCACCAGTCGGGACCGGACCGCGACAAAGCTATGGATAAAAGCGCCTGAATTTGCCGGCTGAAAAATTCATAAAAGGCTTAATGAGCGGCCCGAATGCCTTTCAGCAAAAGGTATTTGTATTGTTAAATTATAACATGGCGTTATTTCTCATAAATATTGATGAGGTTAAGCGGAATCAGGAAAGTTTTTTTTTGTAGGGACAGGTCGCGACC
>JBDSBN010000403.1:0-8795 GCA_039921585.1 Ginsengibacter sp.
AAAACAGATATTTGGATTACAAAAAAACAAACGGCATAAAACACAAAAAGGGTGGTAAAAACATTTCCTGTCTTTACCACCCTTTACATTAAAGAAATTTAATAAGATTTCTTACCGAACTAATTTCAATTCATCAATAATGTTTTTTGCTCCACCTAGTTTATAAATGCTCCACAATACATAGCGGATATCCACATTAATTGTTCTATTCAGGTTTTTATCAAAATGAATTTTATGACTTAATGCTTCATAATTACCATCAAATGCAAGGCCGATCAAATGGCCATTCCCGTCAATTACCGGGGATCCGGAATTACCGCCGGTAATATCATTTGTCGTGATAAAGTTGATGATAAGATCATTTTGCTTTTTATCAATATACTGACCAAAATCTCTCTTCTTCAATAATTCAATTTGTTTTGTCGGAAGGTCATATTCATAATCTCCTGCGATATATTTTTCCAGAATTCCTTTGCTGGTAGTAAAGTAATTATAAAAAACTCCGTCTTTAGGAGAGTAGCTGTTTACTGTTCCGTAGCTTACCCGCATACTAAAGTTTGCATCAGGGTACATTTTCTTTACAGCAGCAGGATTCATCTCCATTATTCCTTTCAGGTACAAACGTCCCAGTTCATTATTCTTAGAAGTAAAGTCGCTATATAGTTTGCTGTACTTAAGGCTATAATTCTTTACAAATGCAGAGGCATACTTAAATGCAGGATCTTCCTGTAATGTGATGGCGTCCGGTGTAGCCATAAAAGCATCCCATTTAGCCTGATCGAGTATCATTGTATTATCAAACATGTAGTTGGCAGCAGTTTGATATGTAGATTCAGACGTCAATGGACCAAAATTGTTTTGTATTTCCTGGAAAAACCCAATTGGATGTTGAGCACGATCTACATCTTCATAAAACATTTTAGCAGTTTTTGCTGCAATAATGCGGTCACTTGGCAAATCCGCTTTTGACAGAAAATTCTGCCTGGCATTATCTGCAGCCTGCAGAGCTCTCTTCACATCCGCTTCGGTTTTTCCGGTTTCTAGTAAAGCTCTTTCTACTCCCATCAGGGAAGAAGCAAATGAAGCAAGGGGAGAACCTAAGATTCCTTCGGTTGTGTATACACGAACTTTGGCAAATGGTGTCCAGGCTTCATAATTCTTTGCATAATCGCTGAAAATATTTTTAAACTCAGGTTTGTTCTTAGCCCATGCTGCAAACTTTTCCTCCTCTTTTTGTTTAATATCATACACTCCATGCTTAATCAACTGCTCTGTTTCACCATTGAAAAACTTCCAGTAATTAGCCATTCCTGAATAGCCGTCAGCAAGTTTTAATTTTACTGCAGGATCCTTAACCATTTGGGCATACATTGCTTTTAATCGAACATCACGCAGATTAACCAAAGATGGATTATCAATTTCATTCTTCAATTTGATTCCATAAGATGTTTCATACCGATTTGTACCACCAGGGTAACCATAAATCATGGCATAATCTCCGTCTTTATACCCCTTCAAAGAAACAGGTAAAAACCATTTTGGCTTCAATGGAACGTTGTCTTTGCTATAAGAAGCAGGCTGACCACTTTTGGTGGCATATACTCTGAAAACCGCATAATCTCCGGTATGGCGTGGCCATTCCCAGTTATCGCTATCTCCGCCAAATTTCCCAACTGTTTCAGGAGGTGTTCCTACCAAACGGATATCATTAAACATCTTGTATACATACATAATATGCTGATTCCCCTTAAACATGCTGTAAACCCTTCCGGAAATACTGTTGTTATTGTCCAATACTCTGTCGGTAATTTGTCTGTAAACCTGTTGCATTTTTTCTTCACGTGCATTTCCGGTTAATCCGGCCAATTGCTTTTCTACCTCAGCAGTTACATCTTCGATTCGCTCTAAAAAAGTAACGCTTAAATCTGTCTGAATTTCCTGATCTTTTGAATAAGCATAAAACCCATCCTTCAGGTAATTATTTTTCATGCTACTTGCTGCAGCAATGGCACCATAACCACAATGGTGATTTGTAAAAATCAGGCCTTGATTGCTTACAATTTCACCGGTACAGCCTCTGCCAAAAATGATGATCGCATCTTTTATGGATGGCTGATTAATACTGTAAAGTTGCTCTTTAGAAAGCTTCAAACCGTGCTTTACCATGTCATCGTACACTTGCTGTCCGAGCAACATAGGCAACCACATACCTTCATTTGCGCTAGCCCGAAAGAGAGTAAACGACAAGAGTATTAACGTAACTATTTTTTTCATATAAAGTTGTTTTGTAAAAAAGGGGATTAAAAAAAATTTTTCAAAAGTACCCAATAAATTTAACGGACAATTTTAAAAAGAACATTTAACGGAATTTTGATTCATTAAAAAAGGAGTCCCATACTTTTCTGAAAGAGAAAAGATTACAAGTCTAAATTGATCCTTTAAAAAATATTACAGGCCAAAACTAACCGGATTCTATTGTCATGCAACTGATGGTTATGGCTTGGATAAATTGAAAGGAATCAATCTCACAATTATGATTAAATGATTAAATTTAGGTTCAATTCAAATGAAGAAAATTCTACTATATCTAATCACCACCACAATTCTTACTTCATCCTATGCCCAACAAAACAATGAGGTCCGGGAGCCTTCCCGCTTCATTACTAAATTTCATTTTAAACAATTGACTGGTGGTGTGGTTTTATTGGAAGCATTTTTT
Source organism: Ginsengibacter sp. (assembly GCA_039921585.1). Lineage (GTDB taxonomy): Bacteria > Bacteroidota > Bacteroidia > Chitinophagales > Chitinophagaceae > Ginsengibacter. The sequence goes on from JBDSBN010000403.1 coordinate 2,720, forward strand.
GACACCTTGAAAGTCCCTTTTAATTTTATACTGGACACTGGCAGTGGTGCCATTTCACTCGATTCAATAACCGTTGAAAATTATAATATCGCAAATATCACCTCCGGAAAAACTATTCGTGGAATTGCAGGGATAAGAGAAGTCAATTTTGCCAAAAACCATTCTCTCACTTTTCCCGGGCTGGTTGTCGACAGCCTTGACTTTTATATTAATAATTACGATATTTTAACCAGTGTGTATGGAATTAAAATAGATGGGATTATCGGGTATAGTCTGATTAGCAGGTATATTATTAAAATAGATTTTGACAGTCTGGAAATTGAAATGTTTACTCCCGGAAAGATTAAATACCCTAATGGCGGAACTACTTTTACTCCAACATTCACCGGTTTGCCGATTCAAAATTTGACAATAGAAGATGCAAGAAAATTAAAAACAAGGGTTTATATTGACACTGGTGCGGGACTATGTCTTCTTGTTACTGAAAAACTGGCTTCTGATAGTTCTTATTTTAAGAAAAAAAGAAAACCATTGCCCATTTTAGCACAAGGACTCGGAGGCAAAAAACCAATCATGATCACTGTTTCAAAAAAAGTAAAACTTGGTCCGTATACATTTAGAAAAGTGCCAACTCATATTCTTGATGATACCTATAATGTGATTTCCTATCCTTTTTTAGGCGGGTTGATTGGCAATGATCTTTTACGAAGATTCAATATGATTATTAACTATCCGGCAAAAGAAATCCATCTGAAACCGAATTCCCATTTTAAATCTCCTTTTGATTATTCCTATTCAGGTCTGAACTTATATGAAGTAGACGGCACCATTGAGATACATGATATCGCACCCAAATCCCCGGCAGAAAAAGCCGGATTAATTGATGGAGATATATTAGTAGCGGTAAATAAAAATTTCTCCAATAATATCCAGAAATATAAAGATCTTTTAAACATTACAAAAACAACCGTACCTCTGATTATACTTCGAAACCAGGAACTGATTACAATCAAATTAAAAGTTAGCCGGATATATTAAGTTCATATTCTAAATAAAACCAGACCAGTAAAATTTATTTTTTTATCCACGTTTTATTGGGAATATGGTTTAAGAATTAATGACACAAAAATCTGGGCAATTAGAGCTCTGGCAGTCAGTTTGCAACAGAATCATAAAAATAAAATCTTTTTGGGAAAACCCTTTTCTTTCCCTCATTTTTGCAGATATGATAAAATTTGATCGATTTGTATTAGATAACGGACTTAGAGTAATTGTGCATGAAGATAAAAGCACTCCGTTAGCTGTTCTGGATGTGATGTATGATGTAGGTGCCAGAGATGAACATCCGGAAAAAACCGGATTTGCGCATTTATTCGAACATTTAATGTTTGGTGGCAGCATTAATATTCCTTCTTATGATGAGCCATTACAAATGGCTTGTGGTGAAAACAATGCCTACACAACCAATGATCTTACAAATTATTACTGTCAACTACCGGCAGAAAATATTGAAACTGCCTTCTGGCTGGAGAGCGACCGCATGCTTTCTCTCGCTTTTGATGAAAACTCCCTTGAAGTGCAACGCAAAGTAGTTTCTGAAGAATTTAAAGAACACTATATCAATAAACCATACGGAGATGTATGGCATAAACTGAGAGAACTTGCCTATAAACAACATCCTTACAAATGGATGACCATCGGAAAAGAATTGAGCCATATAGAAAATGCTACTTTGGATGATGTCAAAGAGTTTTTCCGTGAACACTATACTCCTTCCAATGCTGTCCTTACAGTAGCCGGAAATATTAGTACTAAAAGAGCAAAAGAGCTGGCAATAAAATGGTTTGGCGATATTCCTTCCGGAAAAAAACGTCAACGGAATATTACCCGGGAGCCCAAACAAACGGTCTCAAATTTTTTGGAAGTTGAAGCAGATGTTCCTCTAGATGCTCTGTACAAATGCTGGCATATATATGACAGGCTTGATCCAAGATATTATTCAACAGATCTGATCACAGAAATTCTTGGAAGTGGTGCTTCTTCCAGGTTGTATGAAAAACTTGTCAAAGAAAAACAGCTTTTCAGTCATATCTCTTGTTCTCATACTGGAAGTGCAGATCCGGGACTTCTGGTCATTGAAGGAAAATTAATCCGGGGCATTTCTATAGAAGACGGAGAGAAAGCAGTGATGGAAGAATTGGAAAAAATGAAAACAGATATTGTACCCGCTATTGAACTTGAAAAAGTTAAAAACAAGGTTGAAAGCATGCTGGCCTTTGAAGATATCAACCTGATGAACCGGGCAGACAATCTGGCCAACTACGAATTGCTTGGAAATATTGACCTAATCAATAAAGAGCTGGATTACTTTTTTGCAGTCACTGCCGAAGAAATTCGTCAGGAGTGTAACAATATTTTCGTATCAGAAAATTGCAGCACCCTGTATTACCGAAGTAAACAATTAATTTAAAAAATCTTATCATTCCGCTGAATAAATAAAAAATGATTCCTGATAGAACAAAACCACCTCTTATAAAAGATGCTGTCAATTTTGATATACATCTTCCACCATATCAACTTTACAAATTGAACAATGGTGTGCCCGTATATTATATCAATGATGGAACAGAAGATGTAGCTGTGGTAGAATTTGTTTTTAAAGCGGGAAACAATTTTGAAAATAAACCTTTTGTTTCCGTTGCCACAAATGCTCTTTTAAAAAATGGCACACCTACCAAAACCGCTTTTCAAATCACTAAAATATTTGAATATTACGGTGCTCATATTTCCTGCAGGGCACACCATGATACAGCCACCATCACGTTGCATTGCCTTTCAAAGTATTTAAGGATTATTTTGCCTCTGATCAGAGAAATTATTACTGAGGCCAATTTCCCTCAATATGAACTGGATATTTTTCAGCAAAATCAGATTCAAAGAATAGCCGTTAATTTAAAGAAATGTGATTTTGTCGCTGGTCGAATCTTCGATGAAATCCTTTATGGGGCTCAACATCCTTATGGACGTGTGTATGGCAAAGAGGATATCACCAATTTAAACCGGGACGACCTGAATCAGTTTTTCAAAGAGTATTATTTAAATGGACAATGCAAGATCTTTTCTGCAGGCAGGTTTCCTGCTGATTTTGAATCCATGATCAACGAAAATTTCGGAGATCTTAACATAGGAGAAAAAACCCTCCCTTTAAGTTTCCCTGTAAAAAGTGCAGACCAAAAGAAGTATCGTATTTTAAATGATCCGGAAGGAGTTCAGGGAGCCATTAGAATAGGAAGACCTTTCCCAAATCGCACACATCCGGATTTCAAAAAAGCAATCGTTCTAAATGTTCTTTTTGGAGGATATTTTGGATCAAGACTAATGGCAAACATCCGGGAAGAAAAGGGATATACCTACGGCATTCATAGTTTCCTTCAAAACCACCTCGATGCCAGTTCCTGGATGATATCTACCGAAGCAGGCAAAGATGTGTGCGAAGCAACCATAACGGAAGTGTACTATGAAATGGAATTGCTCCGTAACGAACCACCGGATGAAGAAGAATTGCTTTTAGTAAAAAACTACATCATGGGATTAAATTTGGGGTATTTAGACGGTCCATTTAATGTGATCTCCCAATGGAAAAGCTTAATATTAAACAATCTTGATGAAGAGTATTTTAATGATACTATTCAACAGATAAAGCAGGTAACTGCGGAGGAACTGCAGTCTCTCGCCATAAAATATTTAAATCCGGATGAATTTTTTGAATTAGTAGTAATTTAATTTAGCTTTAAAAAAAAGCCTTATGAATTTTATTATTCGCTTACTTATTTCTGCCTTTGTAGCGTACGGTTTATCCATCATATTAGAGCCACATGTAAGAATTGACACTTTTGTAACCGCTTTGGTATTTGTGATGGCCTTAGGTTTATTAAATGCTATTGTAAAACCAATTTTGGTCATTCTTACTTTACCAATTACAATCTTAACCCTTGGAATATTCCTTCTAATACTAAATGTATTAATGGTTATCCTTGCCGGTAAATGGGTCAATGGTATTTATATCGATGGGTTCTGGTGGGCACTGGTTTTTGGATTTTTGCTCTCGTTTATTTCATCGGCCTTGTCAGGATTAGGAAAGAAATAGAGAGATTTCAGCGATCAGAGATCATCGGTAAGCTGCCGTAAGAAAGGTAAAATTTCAAGACTTTCATAATTGACTCCCAGAATTTTACCTGATTTTTTCTTCACACTTCACTATCATTATATCTTTTTTATTTGTTGCATGAAAGTCAGAGATTTGCAAGATGGAATTTAACAGACAAAACTTATCGGACGAAACATTAAGGGATCTTTATAAAAAACTGCTTTTTCCACGGATGGTGGAAGAAAAAATGTTGCTTTTATTGCGTCAGGGAAAAGTTTCTAAATGGTTTAGCGGAATTGGCCAGGAGGCTATTTCTGTAGGAGCCACCTATGCATTGCGTCCTGACGAATGGATCATGCCATTGCATCGCAACCTGGGAGTATTCACCACCCGGAATATGCCGTTAAATCAATTAATAACCCAATGGCACGGAGATCCATCCGGCTACAGTAAAGGTCGGGAGAGAAGTTTCCATTTTGGTAATCAGGAGCACTTTATCTGCGGAATGATTTCTCATCTTGGTCCGCAAATGTCTGTGGCAGATGGTGCAGCCCTGGCCTATAAATTGAAAAAGGAACCCAAAGTTTCCTTAACTTTTTGTGGAGATGGCGGCACTAGTCAGGGAGAGTTTCATGAAGCATTAAATGTAGCTGCTGTATGGGATTTGCCGATTATTTTCATTATTGAAAATAATGGATATGGCTTGAGTACGCCTGTAAGTGAGCAATACCGCTGCGAAAACCTGATCGATAAAGCAAAAGGATATGGAATGGAAGGTATACGGATCGATGGAAATAATATCCTTTCTGTGTATGAAACCATTAAGGGGGTGCGGGAATATTGTATCGAAAATCAAAAGCCCTATCTCATTGAATGCATGACATTCCGGATGCGTGGTCATGAAGAAGCGAGTGGTGTAAAATATGTACCTAAAGAACTGTTTGAAGAATGGATCGATAAAGATCCAATCAAAAATTATGAACGTTTTCTATCCGAAGAAAAAATACTTTCCTTTGAAGAGATCGCTGAAATAAAGGCTGAAATGAAACAACAGATAGAGGTTGACATTAAACATAGCCCATTGGGAGATTCCTTCCAACATTCTCCGGTTTTGAGTGCTTCAGAAACCACTAAAAATGAATTGAAAGATGTTTACGCACCACTCCCAAGTCAAACAACTTCCACGAATGATGTAACTCCGGCAAAAAGAGAAACGGAAATCCGGTTTATAGATTCCCTCAAAGAAGGATTGCATCAATCCATGGAAAAACATTCCAACCTCATATTAATGGGACAGGATATTGCTGAATATGGTGGTGCCTTTAAAATTACAGAAGGTCTGGTCGACATTTTTGGCAAAGAAAGAGTCCGCAATACTCCATTGTGTGAAAGTGCTATTGTAGGAGCCGCATTAGGTCTAAGTTTGGAAGGATACAAGAGTGTGATGGAAATGCAGTTTGCCGATTTTGTTACTGTTGGTTTCAATCAGATTATCAATAACCTGGCAAAAATCCATTACAGATGGGGCCAAAATGCAGATGTGGTTATCCGGATGCCTACCGGTGCAGGAGTTGGAGCGGGTCCGTTTCACAGTCAAAGTAATGAAGCCTGGTTTGTGCATACTCCCGGATTAAAAGTTGTTTATCCGTCTACACCTGAAGACGCAAAAGGACTGTTAAATGCAGCAATCAATGATCCGAACCCGGTGATGTTTTTTGAACATAAACTAATGTACAGAAGTATTTCAGGAAATGTGCCGACTGAATATTATGAAACAGAAATAGGAAAAGCCCGCCAGGTACAAACTGGTACCGACATGAGTATTATAACATACGGCATGGGGGTCATCTGGGCTACGGAATATTCCAGGCAACATCCTGAAATATCCATCGACATTCTGGATCTGCGCACGTTACTTCCTTTGGATTA
>JBDSBN010000404.1:0-8551 GCA_039921585.1 Ginsengibacter sp.
GTTAGCAAACGGTATTTCAATGGGAAAATCGGGGTGGTTAAAAAACTTCTTGAGGAAGAGATTCTTGTTGATTGTGATGGAGAAGAAATCTATGTAATGCCTGAAACCTGGGAAAATAACCGGTATGTACTTAACAGGGTTGATGGGAAATTGGAACAAGAAAATTTGGGATCGTTTACACAATTTCCTTTGCGTCTTGCCTGGGCTATCACGATTCATAAAAGTCAAGGGTTAACTTTTGAGCGGGTAATGATTGACGCCGGCGCTGCATTTAGCTCCGGGCAGGTTTATGTAGCTTTAAGCCGTTGTACAAGTCTCGATGGAATTGTGCTGCTTTCAAAGATTCCTGCGGTTGCCATATATAGTAATGAAAATGTGATCAAAGGACAGCAATCCTTAACGCATAAAGGTTCATTGGCAGAAAGGTTTGCCGGTGCCAGGCAAATTTTTACACAGCAACTTTTGGAAGAAATTTTCTCCTTTAATGAATCAGGTCATCTGACGCAATTATTACTTTCTCAAATTAAAGCCCACAGAAGCAAATTGAATAAGGAAGCGGTTGAATGGGCAGACAATTTAAACAACCAGATAACAATTGAGGAAAGGATTGGTTTAAAATTTTCTTTTCAAATTGCAGAATTATTGAGGGAGGAACCTGAAATAGAGAAAAATGAACCTTTGCAAAACAGGATAAATGCCGCGGCAGATCATTTTATACCAAAGTTTTCTGATTATTTACAATCTCTGAAAAATCATCCTTTGGTTACGGAGCATAGAGAAGTGGCCGCAGAAATAAATAATACATTGTCCCAGCTACTTTTGTCTTTATATACGACAAATTATTTTCTGGAATATTGCAGAAACCCCTTTTCGGTGACGGAGTTTTTAAGCCATAAATTAAAGTTTGTCACTCCAAGGTTAAATATTACCTGTTACGCCAGCGGGAAAAGTCAGTCCTTTTCTGATGTTCCTAATGGAGAATTGTATGATTCACTTAAACGCTGGCGAGATTTAATCGTCGAGGAAAACTCTGTACCAATATTTATGGTTGCTTCTCATGCCTCTCTAAAAGAAATTGCCCAATACTTGCCTATAACAAAGAAAGACTTGATGAAAATAAATGGATTCGGCAAGGCAAAAGTTGAAAAATATGGGGATGATATTTTAGACACCGTGCAGGATTATTGCCTTAGGCATGAATTGGAATCAAATATGACTTCCCTGAGGCACGTAGAAAAGAAGGAAAGAAAACCGGCTTCTGAAACAAATAAAACAGATACAAAAGAAGTCTCCTATAATTTATTTAAAGAAGGGAAATCGATGGCTGAAATCGCTGAGGAAAGAAAACTAACCCTTGGAACCGTAGAAGGACATTTGGCTGTATACGTTGAAAAGGGAGATATTGATATTGATCTGATTGTGTCAACTGAAAAACAACTTTTAATTAAAGCTGCTGAAAAACTATACGGGGATCAAAGCGTTAAAGCGATCAAAGATAATCTGCCGGAAAACATTTCTTACGGAGAGATAAAAATGGTTTTAGCTGATCTGAAAAATAACCTATCGAAATAATCTATTTAAACATTACAACTAAATATCTCAATTTTTTTTTGTTTGATACTTCGATATAAATCTAAAAATGCATAAATGATTTGTGAAAAAACAGTGATCATTTTATAGATTAAGAATAAGCTATCATAAAACGACTCATTTCATCCCGTTTTTATTATAAAATAATATTGCTATTACAAATACTTTCACTACTTTTGCACTCCCAAAAAAGTTCTTAAAGGAATTCATTTAAATGGGAGTTTCGGTTAATTCCGGAACGTTAACACCAAAAAATTTAATTATGGCAAAAGAAGCAACAGGCTTTGTTAAGCTCCAGGTTAAAGGAGGACAAGCCAATCCTGCACCGCCGATAGGCCCTGCACTAGGTTCAAAAGGAATCAATATCATGGAGTTTTGCAAACAGTTTAATGCAAGAACCCAGGATAAACAAGGGAAAGTACTTCCCGTACTCATTACAGTTTATGGAGATAAATCATTTGATTTTATCATTAAAACTCCCCCAGCTGCAGTTCAGTTAAAAGAAGCTGCTAAAGTAAAGGTTGGTAGTAAAGAACCTAACAGAGATAAGGTGGGAAGAGTTTCATGGGCACAGATTGAAGAAATCGCTCAGGATAAAATGGAAGATTTGAACGCCTTCAGCAAAGAAAGCGCCATGAAGATGGTAGCTGGTACAGCCCGTAGTATGGGAATTTCTGTAACCGGAAAAGCACCCTGGGAAAACTAAATTGTAAAATGATTCCCCGGTATTTCCGGGATTAAACTTTTGAACAAATGATTACTAAAAAAAGAAAAGAAGCGAATGCTAAGGTTGATCCTACAAAAGCGTACACTTTAAAAGAAGCTTCTGCACTGATAAAAGAAGTAAATACTACTAAATTTGATAGCTCTGTAGATATTCACATCCGTTTGGGTGTTGATCCTAAAAAAGCAGATCAGGCAGTTCGTGGAACTGTTTCCCTTCCTCACGGTACAGGTAAAACCAAAAGAGTTTTGGTACTTTGTACTCCTGACAAAGAGCAGGATGCAAAAGATGCCGGTGCTGATTACGTAGGACTGGATGAATATATTTCTAAAATTGAAGAAGGTTGGACAGATATTGATGTGATTGTTGCAACTCCATCTGTGATGCCTAAAATTGGACGATTAGGTAAAGTATTAGGACCAAGAAACCTAATGCCAAACCCTAAAACAGGAACAGTTACAAATGATGTTGCTGCTGCTGTAAATGATGTTAAAGGCGGTAAGATAGCTTTTAAGGTAGATAAAGTTGGTATCGTTCACGCATCCATCGGGCGCGTTAGTTTTGCCCCTGAAAAAATTGCAGAAAACTGCCAGGAATTAATCTCCGCTTTGATTAAGTTGAAGCCTGCTACATCTAAAGGTATTTACCTAAAAGGTCTGACTATGGCCAGCACCATGAGTCCTGGTTTAATGATAGACACTAAATCTGTACAGTCCTAATTAACAATTTATTTGCTTCGGATTTATTTCCATAAGCAGCAAAATCAATAGTATGAACAAAGAACAAAAACAAGAAGTTATAGAAGCTTTGAAAGTTAAATTTTCTCAGTATTCTAATTTTTATATCACTGATACAGAAAGCTTAAGCGTAGGCCAAATATCAACATTGCGCAAACATTGCTTTGACAAGCAGGTGGAAATGAAAGTGGCAAAAAATACGCTTATCAGAAAAGCTTTGGAAAGTCTGGATAACGAGAAGTATTCCGGAGTTTACGATTCTTTACATAATGTAACTGCATTGATGTTCAGCGAGAGTCCAAAAGACCCTGCAGTTATCATCAGTAGTTTCAGAAAAGAATCAAAAGGCGAAAGACCTGTATTAAAAGCAGCTTTCTTAAATGGAGATGTATTTATCGGTGACAACCAATTAATAAATCTTACTAAGATTAAGACAAAAGACGAATTAATCGGAGAAGTAATTGGATTGTTGATGTCTCCTATTCAAAGAGTATTAGGTGCTTTACAAAACAGACCGGATGGTGAAGCGGTTTCTGAAGCAAAAGAAGAAACAGAAGCACCTGTTGCAGAAGTAAAAGCCGAGGAAACTCCAGCGGCTGAAGCAAAGGCGGAAGATGCACCAAAAGGTGACGAACCTGCTGAACCAACAGCATAGTAATGTATTTTATTGGCTAATGGCCAATTATTATAGACACAATTTTTTTAAAACTACTCCGCCGGATCTTATTAAACTATAAGAAAAGAAGGGGGAAAAAATTAAAACACAAAAATCATGGCAGACGTAAAAGCATTAGCTGAAAGCCTAGTAGGCTTAACAGTAAAAGAAGTTCAGGAATTAGCTGAATTCTTGAAAACAGAATATGGTATCGAACCAGCAGCAGCAACAGTAGTTGCCGGCGGAGATGGTGGTGGTGCAGCAGTTGAAGAAGAGAAAACATCTTTCGATGTAATCCTTAAAGCTGCAGGTGCAAGTAAATTAGGTGTTGTTAAATTGGTAAAAGAAATTACCGGTTTAGGTTTGAAAGAATCTAAAGACCTGGTTGATACTGCTCCTAAGCCTGTTAAAGAAGGTGTAGATAAAGCAGAAGCTGAAGATATCAGAGCAAAATTAGCGGAAGCAGGTGCTGATGTTGAAGTTGTTTAATATAATTTAAAGCATTAAAAAAAGGCTGTGGTTTATTCCATAGCCTTTTTTTATTATAGCTTAAATCAAAACAGTTTTTACTTAATACCTTGAATTTTCGAGTAAAAGCATTACTGCAATTTTTATTGCAGAATATAAATATCGTTATGTTATTCATAAGCCTGGATTATCTACAATAACTGATTCATTTTTAAAAGCCTTCCAGCGTTTTATCGAAAAACAGAATGAAAATCATAAATTTGATAATTACAATACAGTTTTGAACTAAAGCATTTAAAATGTCAGGAAATCAATATCTTGCCATTCTATTTTGTATAAACTATTCGATCCATTTTGAAGAGTTTCAATAAAATTGCGCCACAAAGAAATTGCTGACTAATTGGAAATTGATAAAAATATATGGAAACTCATTGAAGATGGGGATGAACTTGCCTACCAAAACATGTATTTCTTCTATTACAAGCGTTTTTATATTTATGGACAAAAAATTTCCCCGGATATTCAACTTATTGAAGATTCGATTCAGGAAATTATGATCCTTATCTGGAATAGCCGGGCCAGGTTATCGGCTATAGGTTGTCCTTCTGCCTATTATTATACATCTTTTCGAAATCTACTGATAAATAAATTGAAATTTGAGGGAAAGTTTGTTTCTGAAGAGTTTATAAAGGATGAACATACTTCATCTACTGAAATTTCGATTATTCGGACAGAGGAACATTTAGAGCTTAATTCCCGTCTTAAAAAAGCCGGGAGCTTTCTAACTAACAGGCAGAGCGAAGCAATTTTTCTGCGTTTTTATGAAGAGCTATCTTACGAGGAAGTGGCTGAAGTAATGGGAATAACTGTCAAAGCTACTTATAAAATAATGGCGCGCGCTCTCCATGAACTGCGGGAAAAATATGTTCTTGTTTTCATTTTACTTTTCCAGATTTGTTATTTTTTATTGGAACATCCATTTATTCTTATCCCAATGGGGTAAAAATAGTGCCTTCTATTACTAATATACATATCACTCATTCATACACTTTCCGGAAAATTTTTCCGGTTTTTTTTCATTCAAGGGAAGCGGGCGTTTAAAAAATTTATGACAGGTGTTTTCTCCTTGACTAAATCAATATTTAAATTTATCAAATGAAGTGTTTTTTATTTTTACAGTTATTCGGCTTAATTGTTTTTGTGCCCATATTTAGTGAGGCTAAAATACCTGCGCCTCAAAATACATCAGACAGTTCTGTTGTAATCTATTTTAAAGAAAATATCAATGATTTTCGTAAAAAAAATTCTTCTGTATTACCCGAAGGGAAAAAAGTAAGGTTGAAGGATATTCAAAAAAGTCGAAAAGAAATTTGGGCGTTATGGAGAAAAGCAAATACAGATGTGGCTGAATTACCAGATTTTATTAAAGCATCAGAAGATCCTAAATATGTTTATCCTACCAATACCTGGCAGCTTCATGATGAAGATCCAATGCCCTTTTATTATATTTCGAAAGGGAATCAACCGAAAAATGGTTTTCCTCTGTTTATTAATATACATGGTTCAGGGCCCAAGAAAAGTGAATTCGAAGCAACTCTCAGATTGGCTTTAAGATATAAAGATGCACCTTCTTTATATTTTATTCCCCAAATCCCAAATGAAAAGCGCTATCGCTGGTGGTTTCAGCCCGAACAATTTGCGTGGGAAAAGTTGTTCAGACTTTCTATGCTAACTGATTACATTGATGCAAATAAACTATTCTTCATGGGAATCTCAGAAGGTGGCTACGGGAGTCAAAGATTAGGTGCCTTTTATGCAGACTATCTGGCCGGAGCCGGACCAATGGCTGGCGGCGAACCGCTGGAGAATGCCCCACCATTAAACTATCGAAATATTGCTTTTTCTCTTCAAACCGGCGAAAATGATTTGAGGTTTGGAAGAAATAAATTAACTCAGAGAGCGGGAGAAGTTTTTGATAGTTTGAAAACAATCTATCCGGATGCCTATAATCACAAAATTGAAATTCAACCGGGTAGGGGACATTCTATTGATTATACAACGACAACACCCTGGTTAATCCAATTTAAGAGAAATCCCCATCCTTCTAGCGTCAGCTGGGTCAACTTTCCCATGCATGGCAGATACCGAACTGGTTTTTATAATATTGGAATAGATAAGCCGTTGAATATTAGTGATACCGCTGAAATTGATCGGGCCGTATTTGATCTGCAGATGGACAAGGATAAAAACACCATCCATCTTGATGTGTGGCTCACAGACGCTCATCAAATCAAAAAGGAAGAAGTACAGCAAGGAGAGATATCTATTTACCTGGGTCCGGAATTAATAAATCTCTCAAAAAAAGTAAAACTTTATTACCGGGGTAAATTAATTTTTAATAAAAAAGTTTCCCTTAATAAAAGAATACTTATAGAAAGTTGTGCCCTCTTTGGAGATCCTGAACGAATTTTTCCTGGAAAAATAACTGTTAACCTTTAAAAGTTTCTATATTTTAAGAGGTGTTACGATTATTCAAATTAAATGAATTGAGCAATGTGCTCTATCTCTATACCTCTAAATAATTGGTTATGTGGCCAAAAATGTTGGTTTTTTTATCTAAATATTGGTAGAATTTTGATTTACCAAATAAAGAATAACAAGCTCTGCTGGAGAGTATCTTGTGAGCAATAATTTGGACTTTATACGATGACCAGGCGGCCTATAATGAGGCCGCTTTTTTATTTATTATGTAAGAATTTGTAATGCAATTTGGATAGTCTTATTTGGAAACATTTTATTTAGATTAGGCTTACAGTAAAATCCAGCTTTTAGAAATAATTTCTTTTTATGGGGTAAAAGTTTTCGAAAAATACTCTTTTGAATAGTTTAGAATCAATGTGAAAAACATCCATCATTTGATGCTACACCGTAAAAAGGTTTTTTCTAAATTCTTCTTACTTTTTAAAATTATTAAAAAAAATTATGAAAAAAAGTTTCTTAAATTTTGTGTTTCTATTTATTTGCACAGGATTTCTTTCTGCTCAGAGCACTACTATAGATATAAAAATGCAATATGATGAGCCTGTTAGAATTGTTTATTTTACTTATAGTACTCCAAAGGCCACAATCCAGGACAGTGGTCAATTGGTCAATAATCGAATAACCTTCAAAGCAAATGTCAATGAAGCAACACTGTCAAGTATAAGAGTAATATTCAATCCATCTCAAGGAAATAAAACGAGCAGAATTGATAATACTTTAAATTTTTGGATCGAACCAGGTAAAATTAATTTACAAATAAAAGACTCTGCGAAATTAACTGACGTAAAAGGATCTAAAGCCAATACAGAATGGGTGAAAGTGTTCAATGAATTGCGTCCTTATAAAACTAAAAGCATTGCTATAGCTAAAGAATTTGTATCAGCAGGAGGAAATATGAATCCAGAACAGTTTAAAGAGTTAATGGGGAAAAAAAATGCGCTAAGATTTGAAGAGAGAGATAATGTTTACAAAAAATATTTGGTGAAAAATCCAAATTCGCCAATTGCAGTTTACGTACTTGGAAGATATGCGGGAGATACTTTTTATGACATAGATGACGCTTGGTCCAGGTATAATAGTTTATCAGATAAAAACAAGAATTCAGAAGCTGGACTTTATTTTTTGAGTCGCTTAGAAAACGAGGGGCAATTGAAGTTAGGACGTATGGCTTTGGATTTTACCCAAAATGACACTTTAGGAAATCCGATATCTCTTTCTTCTTTTAAAGGTCAATATGTTCTTTTGGATTTTTGGGCTAGTTGGTGTGCTCCATGCCGGGATGAAAACCCAAATGTTGTGAAGGCATTTAATCAATTTAAAGACAAAAATTTCACTGTAATTGGTATTAGTCTGGATCAACCCGGAAAGCATGCAGCATGGTTGGACGCAATACACAAAGATAATCTAACCTGGACCCAACTAAGTGATTTGAAAGGATGGGCTAATGAGGTTGCAAAATTATACGGCATTAGCTCTATTCCACAAAACCTTTTATTAGATCCCGAAGGGAGAATCGTGGCGAAAAATATTCGTGGGGAAGGGTTAATAAAAACGCTGGAAGAAATTATAAAATAGATTTTAAGTTCTATTAAGAATCTAAGTAGTTTAGGTGGGCGATTTTGGTTTTAATAATAAGGGAGTGTGGAAGCACTCCTTTATTATTTATAAACTCCATGATTTTAATCCAAGCTCAATTAAGATTATAATATATCGATTGTACGAAAAAGAATTATTTTAATAATTGGGTTAATAGCAATAAACAAAGCCAAAGTGATTCTCGAATAAATTTCTTTCAGCGAAATATTCAATATAGAAGTACCTGCAGGCAAATAATTA
>JBDSBN010000405.1:0-2864 GCA_039921585.1 Ginsengibacter sp.
TTTGAAAGCATTTAGAAAAATAAGAAGGACTGCTAAAGCCGGTCTCGAAGGCTATTTCCGAAACATTTCCCGACTGGCTCGTGAGTAATTCCAATGCTTTGCTTAATCGGTAATCTCGAATAAAAACATTTGGAGATCTCCCTGTAAGTGCCTTCATTTTTCGATATAATTTTGATTTGCTACAACCCAATGGATTATTAAAATCATTCGCTCTTAAATGAATATTATCCCAGACAGTTTCCACATAATCCATTAGAAGTGTCAAAAACATTTCTTCTGATCTGGTCAGTGGGTTCATGTAGGGCAACTTATCTAAACTGTTTTCATTTTCACTATTATATAATTGATTCACTTCTGAAGACAGAATAATTTCTCCCAAAATAAAATCATTCATTCTTTCTGCAAGTTTGATCGTATCCTCAAATAAATTATTCTTCTCTGTAACCGGCACGCCTGCACTCAGTCCAATTTTTAGAAGAATTTGTTTTTCCCTCATCTGGCTTGCGAAGTGTTTAAATATTTCACGGATTTCTATAGCTGCTTTTACCGCATTTGAAACGGACTTAAACGATACCAGGTGACTACCATTGCTGTGTTTCACCGTAGCACCTTCGTAACTATCGATTAATTCGAGAACGGAGTGATCAAAATGCTGCAAGGCGGATTTTAACGATAATGGAATCGAATTTAAAGGAAGAGAATGTTTCAATGCCACTACCATAATCGTTCTAAAGGCAGGATCATTGATGATATTCAATTCCGTGTTTTGAGATCTTTCCGGATCTCCTATTCTTCCTAAAAATGATTCGACAATACTGGCCTCCACTTCAATGATTTGATTCGGAACCTTCCCATGCGCTTTATTATGCATTTCACGGATAGATTGCTCGTCAGGGGCTTCCACTAAACAGAATGCTGTGCCTCTGCCCGCATCAAACCAGTAAGTTAATCCTCTGCAATTATACAGATGTTGGATCTTTAAATCCTGCTGATGTAATTCTGCAACATTTTCTGCAGTAACCTCGGATGAAACATCATGCCTGTCCATGAAAAGAGGCATCAGTAATGATTTGAATGTTCCGCATGGACGCGGAGTTCATAGATTGCCATAATAAATATTTTACAGGAAAGTTAAGCGATTTTGATGGAAAATGAAAATCCAGAACAGGCTAATTCATATTTTTTTCTTGACCTTTTAACCATTTATTTGTTCGTATACCTGCGTTCTTAGTTTTCTTTTTGACACAACAATGAGAATTCCCATAAGTGCAATGGATACCAAAGAAGATAGCAATGTTCCCAGCTCTAAACCTCCTTTCGATAAGGGTTTTGTAAGAAAGTCACCAAAAGTAGCTCCGAAGGGTCTGGTGAAAATAAAAGCAATCCAAAACAACAGAATATGGTTGATCTTAGAATAATAATGAAGAACAACCACGATCAAAATGATGGCACCCGTAATCAGGGCACCGGTTAGATAACTCAAACCCATATTATCACTCAAAAAATCACCAAAAGCGGTACCCAGACTATTGGAAAAAAGAATCGCAACCCAATAATATATTTCTTTCTGCCGGGTCGTTATCGGATACACTTCCAGGTTTTTGTAACGGCGGTACCAAAATAATAATGTCAAAAGTAAACAACTAATGAGCAATAAACTCCCCAAGGCATATCCTAATTTTAACGTCCGATCCAGGTAATCGGAAATTTCTGTTCCAAGGGTCGTTGTACCTACAATGACTAACCAGTATATTGTTGTAATGAATTTTTTAACCGAAAGTTGAACGATCAATACCACCAAAAAAAACAGAAAAGTAAATGCCAGGGCAGTTAAATAACCTAAGTTAAGCGTCATTGAAATAAAGTCACCTAAAGTTTCACCAATTGTTGTAGCCACCACTTTCATTACCCAAAAGAGTGCTGTGATCCGGGCAACTTTGTTTACATTTTCCATTTTTGTGATTAAATGTCATCACAAGCAATTTTGGTCACCTTAAAGGTAATACGTTTTAGAAATTTAACCAATATAAATCAGGTAGAAAATATCTTTAAAGACCTGCCCGAACATTTCAATAGTGATACGGATAACACCATAACAATTAGAAAATGATATTTCATTTGACCATTTTACAAACTAAATTATTCCAGACCCATTTCTTCTCCATGTAATTTTATTAATATTATTGCTCGTTTCTCATTTAAAAACTTTTCCTAAAATCACAAATTCGCTACCTTTAAAATGAATTAATACCATCGCAACAAAAGCACTGTGATACCATTCACCTTATTGAAAAAACAACATGCATTTATTTCCAAAAATTGAAGCGTTTATTGACTCTTTACAAGAGGAAAGCATTCCTGAAAACCGGAAGATTCTTCTTGCCCCGCTGATCACTTATATCCAGAATAAGATGAGCAAAAAAGAACCTGTTCAATTAAATTTTATTTGCACACATAATTCCCGGAGAAGTCATCTGGCACAGGTTTGGGCGCAAACCATGGCTTCCTGGTACAGCCTTCCAAACATCTATTGTTTTTCTGCCGGAACGGAGGAGACGGCAATGTATCCGATGGTTGCAGAAACTTTAAGAGAGACTGGATTTAACGTACAGACAAATTCCCAAAAACAAAATCCTGTTTATCATATCTTTTTTTCTGAAAACGTTGGTCCCGTTATCGCATTTTCTAAAAAGCTGGATAGTGAATTTAATCCAAAAAATACTTTTTCTGCGGTAATGGTTTGTTCCCAGGCGGATGAATCCTGTCCAAATATTTTGGGAGCAGATAACCGGATCGCTCTTGATTATGAAGATCCAAAGCTTTTTGATAACACCTCAGAGCAGCGGGAGAAATATCTGGAACGA
>JBDSBN010000406.1:0-7809 GCA_039921585.1 Ginsengibacter sp.
TAACGTTTGCTAAACTGGAAGCTCTTACGTGCTTTTTTCAATCCTGGTTTTTTACGCTCTACTACACGAGAGTCACGCGTAAGCATTCCGGCAAGCTTTAACGCAGGCCTGTACTCAGGGTTTACTTTAAGTAATGCACGGGAAATGCCTAACTTAATTGCTTCTGCCTGGCCCTTTACTCCACCACCGGTAGCATTGATGACAACATCAAACTGATCAGTAGCTTCTATTGTTCTAAAAGGTGCTTCAACTTGATTTTGCAGATACACCAATGGGAAATAAGTTTTATAGTCTTTCCCGTTTATAGAAATGTTGCCGCTTCCTTTCGAAAGGAAAACCCTTGTAATGGCTGCTTTTCTACGACCAACGGCGTTATTTTGTTTTTCCATTTTGTTTATTTTGTTTACCCCGTTTATCCGTTAGGACTTTTTTGGGAGAAGATTAGATGTGGTTAAAATTTTAATTCCTGAGGATTTTGTGCTCCATGAGGATGTTCTGAACCTGCATATACAAATAGCTTTTTGTACATCTTACGTCCCAAACGGTTTTTAGGAAGCATTCCTTTAACAGCTCTTTCGATGATTGCATCCGGACGACGCTTTTGCAAATTGGCAGCAGTTTCTTCTTTTTTACCACTTGGATATCCACTAAAGTTGATATACTTTTTATCTTCCAGTTTATTACCGGTGAATTTTACCTTTTCGCAATTTGTAACGATAATGTAATCCCCACAATCTACGTGAGGGGTAAAATAGGCTTTGTTCTTACCACGAAGAACAGACGCAATTTTTGCGCACATACGACCTACGGTTTGATTAGTGCCGTCCACAACGTACCAGTTACGTTGCACGGTAGCCTCGTTCGCATGTTTAGTGGTGAAATGTAATTTACTCATTTTTGTTTTTTATTGGCCTCTCCTTGTTTATTTTAAGGAAGAAACCTGTTGAATTTATCGCCGCTATCCCGGCATTTTTTTTAAGGAGAGCAAAGGTATGATCATTTTCAATATAAAAAGTGCAAATAGTTGACTTATTTTTATCAAGCCTTCATAACTCATTGATTATCTATGATTTTTTTGACTCTTATTTTTCACAGGGCATAAATCTACCCGAATTTTTCCATCAGAAATGCAAATTTCTCCTTCCAGAAGCATAAAAAAAAGAAAAGGCTCTCAAATCTATTTTTCGTCTGAACCATTTTAGAATAATATGTAGCTATAATAGTTAATGAGATAATAAATTGAAATCCTGGCAGGTCTTAACCGGATCAACAAGACCTTTCCAAATAGAAAATCCACATTATAATTGCAGCGCCGATTTTAATAAACAGCAATAGTCGCTAATAAAACTTGCTCAAACTCTCAAATTATAAATGTTTTATTGAATTTTATAGCAATTCTCTCGCATCTATTTGCAATATAAATTTAATTCTATTAATAAATCTTAAAATAAAAAGCAATTAACAAGTTAAATCTGCTACATTTATAGTCTGCTAATGCTCAACAATTACACTCTAATTAAACTACATTTATGAAAAAATTTTCACTTATTTTGCTTTGCAGCTTTTTGCTGTTTTTTTCAAATTCTGGTATCGCTCAGATTAAAAATCCCAACATTTTCCCATCTGACCAGTTTTTATTGACGTTATCCAGAACACATGTTAAAACTCCTATTAAGAAAACCACCAATGAAAAGGGGGAGGTTTTTTTACAACGAGACATGACAAATTACTTACAAACAACCCTAAGAAAAGCACCGAGGAGTACTATAGCTCAAGCAGATCATGGTCACGACCACAAGGATGAAATGCTGCTAGAATATCTAAATGTGCCACACCCTAGCGTAGCAACACTCAGAAAATATTTTAGTGATGCTTCAATAGAATTTAATGTTCCTGTTGAAATTTTGATGGCCACAGCACAAGTTCAAAGCAACTGGGCTCAGGTTTCTGAATCATTATATGGTTCTTGGGGTGTTATGGGGATAATTGAAAATCCTTCCGTAAAGCAAATCAGCCAGGCTGCTGCTTTATTAAACGAATCACCAGAGAGCATTAAAAGGGATGCAAAAACGAATATTCGGGCAGCCGCAGCCTTATTAGCCCATTACCAATATGGAAGAATCACCACGCCCGAACTGACTACGTGGTTTGAATCCTTAAAAGACCTTACCGGGCTTACGGATCAGGAAATGAAACATGAATTAGCAATACGAATTTTTGAATTGGTGAACACAGGAAGCAAATCCGTGACATTATGGGAAGAGATTATAAATATTAAGCCGACAAAAGTTTCCATTCCTGCACCCTTCTTACAAACTGGTCGCCTTTATGGTACCACTGGCGTGAAAAACACTGTGGATTACACTCTTGCAATTCCAAATTATACGACATGTAATTTCAATGCGCGTCCGGCAGGAAGTGAGCATAAATATTATTTTGTTCATTATATAGGCACCGGAACCTATCAGGGCGCTATTAGCTGGTTTAAAGATTGCACTTCATCAGTCAGCGCTCATTATGTCATACGAAACAGTGATGGACAGGTAAGTCAGGTAGTTGCAGAAAATGCGCGTGCATGGTCTCAAGGCGAAAATGATGCTAATAATCAGGGGATTGGTGTGGAACATGAAGCCATCGTTACAAATCTGGCTATGTGGGACAGTGAACCAATGCTTATATCAGCAGGGAATCTTGCCTCTGACGTATGTGACAGAAACAATATTCCAAAAGTACGCAGGGCACAAAATGGAGACAGAGGAATTTATGGGCACAGTGATGTTCGGGCCACTCAATGTCCGAATCTTACACAGGAACGGTGGGATGCTCTTTTTTCTAAAATTGCAGGTGCAAAAGCAAGCGCAGCACCTCCATTTATAAATAGTGTATCCAACCCTGGCTCAGGAAATAACGTAACAGTAACCTGGCAGGCAAATAGAGAAACGAAGTTGAAAGGATATCGTTTGTATTATGCCAATGACGACCAGCTAACATCCTGGTCTCTCGCAGCGGATGAAAATACCATAACTTCTACTATGACCTCTGTGACACTTAACCCATCTCAGTTTATACAAGTACCCGCAAATGATGTTTATCATTTCAAATTGACGGCAGTTGTAGCTGATGGTACAAATCCGGATGTAGAAAGCACTTGGGGAGATGTCTATTCACGGTCCTCAAATACAGCTGGTAAAAAAGTACTGATTGTGGATGGCTTTTATAAATCTGCAGGATCCTACCTAAAATCAAGCCACAACTTTGTAACGAATTATTTCCGCTCCATTCGCGACAATGGTAATTTTGAAATAAGTAGTGTTAGCAATGAAAGAATTCATGATGGCACGTTTGACCTTAAAAATTACAATGTAGTTGTTTGGTTCATTGGAGATGAATCTAGTGCCGGAGTTATCTTTTCTACTGCAGAAAAAAATGCTATTAAAGCATTTCTCAGCAATGGCGGCAAACTTCTGTTTTCGGGCTCAGAGGCTGCATATAATCTAGGTAGATCAGCTGCGGCAGCCGTTGACCTTGATTTTATGAACAATTATTTAAAATCAAGCTACGTACATGACGGTGCAGTAACCTTTACCCCAGCCACCGGAATTGCAGGAACTCCTTTTGAAGGATTAACGATGCCTTTCGGAATTACCTATGTGGAAGATTGGCCGGACGCTATCAAAGCGATGAATGGTGCTATTGATATTTTAAAATACAATTCGACTAGTGACAGAAATGCCGGGATAGCTTATAAAGGCACCTTCGGCAGCGGAACGAAAGAAGGAGCAGTCATTTACCTGGGTTTTACTCTTGAAACAGCCAGAGATTCCAC
The DNA here is from genome assembly GCA_039921585.1 of Ginsengibacter sp. Classification (GTDB taxonomy): domain Bacteria; phylum Bacteroidota; class Bacteroidia; order Chitinophagales; family Chitinophagaceae; genus Ginsengibacter. Next base: position 3,827 of record JBDSBN010000406.1, read on the forward strand.
CATGGCCTCTTTTATGGACCGCGCTTTACGATATTTTGATGTAACAGGGACTTTGCCGGTTACAGGACTTAAACTGGAAACAAAACTCAATGGAAATAATGTACATATTCATTGGTCCACTCTTACAGAAATTAATACGAAGGAATTTGAAGTAGAGAAAAGTACTGACGGAATACAGTTTTTCAAGATTGCTACCAAAGCGGCAGGAGGGAACAGTCATCAAGAAAAACAATATAGCATCAAAGATGCCCTTAATGAATCCGGCACTTATTATTACCGCATAAAAAGCATTGACATTGATGGAAAAATCACTTTATCAAATGTAAAGAATGTACAGTACACCAAGGAGCAGACCGCATTGAAGGTGGGTCCTAATCCATTTGAAAAACACCTGACTGTAACAAACCTGTCAGATGTTATCCGAATTGACCTTGTTGATTTAAATGGAAGAACTGTCCTTTCTAAAGAAGTTCAGAATCAGCAAACGATTACACTTGAGACAAGTCATTTACCATCGGGAATGTACCATTTAAAAAGCTCTAAATCAGATGGCAGCTTTACCAGCACAAAAATGATCAAGATGTAAAAAATGATTAAATAAATTAGTAAAAAAAGGGAGCCATTGAAAGCTCCCTTTTTTTATTTCAATGATGGTATTTGATTCATTTGCTCACATAGAAAAACAACGTCTTTTCAACTATTAAAACTCAATGACCTTCCTAATGCATTACCTAATTTGTAAAAAGCGATCCTTGACATATTTGCTCACGTTTCTATTGGAAATAGATCCACAACACAGCCTAAGGATTAACCGTAGTGACTAAATTCAGGTTGACTGTTTCACATCATAGTTTAATCGTAATGAATGTCGAATATAAAATGAAGAAGTAAATACAAACCAAAATTCCCATCCATTAATGACCAACACATTTATAATAAAAAACAACCAGAAACAAGCATATAGAAAATCAATTCACCTGGCAGTATCGAATTCTTCTTGAAACCATTCCCATCAGAACAAAAAAATTCCCGGACTTCAAATTGCCCGGGAATCCAATGAATTAATTTTTAATAAACACCTATCTCCAACCTCCGTTTGACGTTCCTTTTCCATCTGCATTAGCTATATACCCGAAAGTATAAAATGGAAGAGGTATTCCAAATGTTTCTAAAGTACCCGCTGCAAGTGGGAAATGCAATGGAGTGCCTTTTTGAAGGAGATTTAATTTGCGCATTTCAAAGAACTGCAATCCCATACCTGCTGTGTACATTTCTACATGCCTTTCGTGATGCATTGCCTTTACAATATCTGCTAAAACCGGTGCTACATCAGGCATGGCGCCTCTTGTTTTTCTTGTTCCTGCATTTATAATAGCAGCAGCTCCTGCCAGATCATTCGTATATGCCCGGGCTTCTGCTCTCAGCATATCATTTTCAGAAAGCATTATTTGTGGCTTGGGCCCTTTTGCAGTTACGTACATTTCGTCATAACGGGCATTTCTATAACTTGAAAAGTGATAATAACCACGCGCCGCCTGAAACCAATTAGAAGGCACATATTCGTAATCAGTATTCAATCTCTTATCAATTGGATTTGTAGATTTTGGCGGATAAGGAAAGGATGCATTATCAGTCCAATGCTGAGGTTGGGTTACTGGATCCATCATATTCACAACATACATGTCTGTAATTCCCCAACCGTCTGAAAGCAAATAATCAGAGGCTTCATCATACCACTTTACCGCTCCGTCCTGTATGATAGTGAAATCCTTTGTTATCCCTGCATCTGCGTAAGCTTTTACTTTTGGCCAATTTACCGCAGCTAATTCTGTCCTATTTCTTGGCGTATATGCCATAATTCTTGCAGCCATTGTATTACAAAGCTTTTTAAACTCGCTGCTACTATAATCTGTACTTGTACCAAGCCATTCTTTTGGAATCGTAAATGTTCCAGATGAAAGCGCAATTGCTTCATCCAGATATTTCAGGGCTCCTATAGCTACTTCATTATAAGGAACGGCACTTTCTAACTTTTCCTCTACCGTAACTTTTTCATCTACTAAAAAAGCCCTATCAAATACGAGAGCAAGATTCCCATATCCAACCCCCTGGGCAAATTTTGAAAATGCTTTCACCCTTTGATTTCCAGAACCTCCTTCACCAACCTGAATCCCCGTTTCCATTGCTTTAAGGAGTGAGGACGCCGTTCCGATGGCAGAATACATACGGTCAAACAGGTATTTAGTAAGGTTTTTGTTGGAGTAACTGGGAGAGTTATTCCAGCCATTATTCCTGGGCTCATAGGACATGTCGCGCATCCCAAAATTACCCCAGGAGCAACTTACATTATCTGCAGATACTGCCAATACAGGTGCCAATCCACTTACGGAATGTTCCCCTTTGTAAATCGTATTAAATAATCCACTGGCCACATTTTCTACATCTTCCCCGTTGGAAATAGCTTTAGAAAAATCGGGATCATTTAAATTTTCAACATCTAATAGATTCTTTTTACAGCTGCTTGATATCAGTATCACCAGACTGAAAAATGCTATAATTTTTATTATTTTCATCTTAATTAATTTTATGGATTAAAAATCCAGTGATAAAGAAAATGCAACGTTTCTATAATTTGGATTCATATAAATTCCATCATATGGTTGTCTGAGAGAACCTACTTCAGGGTCATATCCGGAATAATTTGTAACCGTTAACAAGTTTCGTCCAATCACCTTTGCAGAAATCCCTTTTACGGCACCTTTAAAGACATTGACAATGCTTGAAGGAAAAGTATATCCAACGGCGACTTCTCTGAGCTTCAAGTAAGAACCATCTTCCACCCAATATGAATTGGGATCGTTTGCACCATACATACCGGAAGACCAATAATCATACGCTTTCTTTTTATCAGCAGGAACGCCACTCATATCCATCCGTTTGCTCATATAGTTGAAAGCAAGACGTTGTTCCTTCCCATTATAAACATCCCCGCCATTTTTCCAGTCGAATAAAAAGTAAAGTGTAATTCCCTTCAAACTGAGCGTATTTGCTATTCCCATATTAAAGTCAGAATTTCCATCACCTATTTTTCCAAACCATGGCGAGCCATCTGCGTTCAGCTTTTTAACCGGTAACTCACCTGAAGTACCTTGTTTTCCTTTAGGGATAACATACCCTTCAGAGTTTAATTCATAATCACCGATGGATTTTCCCGCCGGTATCTGGCCAGCCATTTCATCCAACGACCTGACCCATGTATTTCCATACATTGCCCCGTATGTTTCATTTGCCTTTACATAAAACATGTACTGATCTCCAAAAGAGTCGTTGCCAAAAAGATAAGGAGCTCTTGGCAGTTCCGTGATTTTCTGTCTGATACGTGAATAAATAATATTGGAACTCCATTTTAAATTTTGAGTTTTAACCCAATCGGCGCCCAAAGTCATTTCTATCGTATTCGATTTTACACTGCCGGCATTTTGCCATTGACGATTATAACCACCAGGAGTTAAAAAAGGAATCTTTGGAATATTTAAGAACTGATCAGTAGTAATTGAGGATGCATAGGTACCTTCAAAGTAGAATTTCCCCAAAAAATTCACATTTAGCCCCACTTCAGTCTCCTCCGTTTTTGAAGGCTTTAAACGCGGGTTACCTTGTTGCTCTGCAGAAGCCACCCCATCAGTTAAGGTAAATTTATCGTATTGCCAGTCAAACCCGGGACGTATACCCGCCGTGCCATGAGCTGCGCGAACTTTTAATTCATCAATACCATTGATTTTAACATCTTCGGTAAGGCGGTAAGCTCCTGATATTCTATAATAAGGATTCCATCTTGCCTCTGAACCAAATAAGGAAGAACCATCATACCTGTACATACCGTCAAGAAGATATTTGCCTTTATAATCTAAAGAAATAATCCCAAAATAATTTTGAGCCCTTTGGGTAGAAATGTACGAGTTAGCAGCATCTATACTTGTAAA
>JBDSBN010000407.1:0-5877 GCA_039921585.1 Ginsengibacter sp.
CCGCGAAATCTCCTTTTTTATACGCAGCAAATGGTTCCAGAATTTGTAAGCGATCAGAATCAGCCGCTACGATTACATTTACATTGCTTCCATCTTCAGCTGGTTCCTGGTAGCCTGCATCTTCCACATCAAAACCTTTTATTGGCATTTCTATTCCCTGAGGTTCTTCAAGTTTAAATTTATCTCCCTTCTCGTTTACTAAAGAGTCAGTCATTGGGTTAAAAGTAAGAGAACCTGCAATTGCTAAAGCAGTAGTGATTTCCGGTGATGCTACGAATGCGTGTGTATTTGCATTTCCATCATTTCTTTTTGCAAAGTTTCGGTTGTAAGAAGTCAGAATAGAATTTTTTCGGTTCGGGTCATCGGAGTGTCTTGCCCATTGGCCAATACATTGTCCACAAGCATTTGCCAATACCATACCGCCCATTTTTTCAAATGTATCCAGGAAGCCATCTCTTTCCACGGTAAAACGTACCTGTTCCGAGCCTGGTGTAATTGTAAATTCTGCTTTTGCTTTGATGCCATTGTCTGTTGCCTGTTTGGCTATTGAGGCAGCACGTGTAATATCTTCGTAAGAAGAGTTGGTACATGAACCGATTAATCCAACTTCCAGTTCTTCCGGCCAGTTGTTCGTTCTAACTGCATCTGCAAATTTAGAAAGTGGCCAGGCAAGATCCGGTGTGAATGGTCCGTTGATATGTGGCTCCAGCTCGGATAAATTAATTTCAATAACCTGGTCAAAATATTTTTCCGGATTCTCGTATACTTCGTTATCTCCAGTAAGGTCTGCGGCTACCTGATCAGCCAATTTAGACACTTCTGCTCTGCCGGTTCCATCCAGATATTCTTTCATTTTGGTATCGTACCCAAAGATGGATGTAGTAGCGCCGATTTCCGCACCCATATTACAAATGGTTCCTTTTCCGGTGCATGATAAACTTAGTGCTCCATCTCCAAAATATTCCAATATAGCACCTGTGCCACCTTTAACAGTCAGTATGCCTGCTACCTTCAAAATGATATCTTTTGCTGAAGTACAGCCGCTTAATTTTCCGGTTAATTTTACACCAATCAATTTCGGAAATTTCAACTCCCATGGAAGACCTGCCATTACATCACACGCATCTGCTCCACCTACACCAATAGCGATGGATCCAAGTCCACCCGCATTTACAGTATGTGAATCTGTCCCGATCATCAAGCAGCCAGGAAACGCATAGTTTTCCAAAACAACCTGATGGATGATTCCTGCACCATGTTTCCAAAAACCAATTCCGTATTTGTCAGAAACTGAAGCTAAAAAATCGTACACTTCTTTGTTTTGATCTTTAGCCTTTTCAAGATCTGCTGTAGCGCCAACTTCTGCCTGAATCAGATGATCGCAATGCACAGTAGATGGAACAGCTACTTTTGTTCTGCCTGATTGCATAAATTGTAACAACGCCATTTGAGCGGTTGCATCCTGCATCGCAACTCTATCTGGTGCAAAATCCACATAATCCACGCCTCTTTTATAAGGCTGTTCCACTTTCCCTTCCCATAAATGTGTATAAAGAATTTTTTCTGTTAGAGTCAATGGGTGATCGACAATTTTACGCAACTCGTCTATTTTTTTACTATAGCCTCCGTAAAACTTTTCAATCATACTAAGATCAAATACCATGTGCTAAATTGTTTTTATGATTAATTAATTCGATATATATAATGGCACAAAATTACTTAAAAAGGTTGGCCATTCCATAGGATTTAAATAATTGACTGAATAGTAGTGTAACCTGTCAAGTCATTACATCACTTTTTCCTTTTTTAAGAATATGGCTCAATTTTGGGAGATTACCAAATGGATTAACATGTCATATATTCCACATTTTCACTAAATTGATTTTTATTTCATTGTAAGTCAATACTAAAGGATAAAATATCTGCTCAATTTCTTCAAAAAAAAATTACATTTGTGTATGTATAAGATTAAAGATTATATAGAATGGCAGTTGTTTGGGGTTTGCACTGCTATCGGGGAAAAAATGGGCGTTGCTACCTCCGCAATCAGAAGATATTTTATTTACATTTCCTTTCTCACTCTGGGCTCCCCCATCATTTTTTATCTATTCGTCGCTTTCTGGATGAATGTAAAAAATTACATTAAAAACTCTCGCCGTAATCCGGTTAGATATCTTTAAGTAACCAGGAGCTTAAAAAACTTGATTCTAAATTTTTAAATGGGAAGATTTTTTCAGTGAGAACTCATCGCGAAAAATAATTACATTTCCACATTTCCTCCTAAGTTCAGCACCTTCCCTTTTTTCCAGGCTTTATATTCTTTCTTAAAATTCCGTCGGTTTTGTTTGGTCAGATTTGGATCATCCATTGAAAGCAGATTGGGACTGCCGCCATTAACCCAGGCCGTGTACCAAAAAGAGGAAATTTGATGAATTGCTAAACGTAATTGCTCCTCCACCATTCCATTTAATTCTTTGTGAAACATGGCAGCATATTCATCCGAAAATACTGGAGCCCGGAATCGAAGAACTGGTTTTCCTTCGCTGTCTTTCTTGTACATGGTTTCCGGTGTGAAGGAATTGCGCACTTTTTTTTCTGCTGCTAACAATACAGGTACTAAAGAATGAGATTGCTCAATGATCTTCCAGGTTTCCTCTGTTACATTTTCAATGTATTTAGCAGGCTCCGTATTAAAATTGTAGGTGTGCCCGAATTGAGGTGGTAATACCGATTCCCATAAAGCATGTACACCGTGCTGATTTGTTTTTTGTCCATCATAATTAGAAGAGGTATGCAGCGGCATGTGTGCATCGGCTATATAATGGGAGAGTTCGGTAGAAATAAATAGTATTTCTGATTTGTTTCTTTTTTTGAATGCTTCTGTGAGCTTATCGGTCATATTTAAAATATACCAGGATAAATAGCCGGTCTTTTCTAGAAAAGCACTGTCATATTTGGTATATGCTTCCTTGGTTGTCTTCGGAATCTCACTGAATGGGATTTTTCCAAAATCTTCAATGTCCACGTAATGGCGAGGACCTTCCGCTTTATCATTAATGACATATTTCCTCAGATCAGGTACTACAGCACCTTCTGTTATAAAGTCGATATGATTGTAATAGAATTTTATCATTCCCTCCGGTAATGCAAAAACCGCTGCACGCGTAATATGTTTATGTCCCCACGAGCCCCAGGCATACACAAGAGATACGCCGGACAGAATGAAAATTAGTATAAGAAAGGGTTTTAGAATTTTATTTTTAAGCATGTTTGGATATTTGGGTCCAAATTTAGTTGTTTTTATTTTGAAGCGAAGTGGCGTGTTAAATGTATTTTATCAAGGAGATGTTTGATCGGAACCAGGAGATTTTTAAACTTCGGGTTCTTATTTTTCATCATGGTAAACTTTTTAAAATAGTTCCGATAATTTGTTGGAATAGAGATTCTTTCGTTGAGATTAGGCTTTTTAGCAAATCTTATCTCTTAAATATTTGTATTTTTACTGATTAACTTTTTGCAGATGGAAATTTTACCAGGACAATTATTAAAAAATATTGATTCTCCCGATGATCTGAAAAAACTGGATCGAAAACAGTTGCACCAGGTTTCTGACGAATTGCGTCAATATATCATTGATGTGGTAAGTGTTCATGGAGGGCACTTTGCTGCAAGTCTTGGTGTGGTGGAATTAACTGTAGCATTACATTATGTTTTTAATACACCATACGATCAATTGGTTTGGGATGTTGGACATCAGGCTTATGGACATAAAATCCTTACTGGTAGAAGAGATAATTTTATTACTAACCGAAAATACAAAGGGCTAAGTGGTTTTCCTAAAAGAGAAGAAAGTGAATATGATACTTTTGGCGTGGGCCATTCTTCTACTTCCATTTCCGCTGCGCTGGGAATGGCTATGGCTTCTCATTATAAGGGTGAGAATGACCGGCAGCATGTGGCCATAATTGGAGATGGTGCAATGACCGCCGGACAAGCATTTGAAGCGATGAACCATGCAGGAATTGAAAAGTCGAATCTGCTTATTATCCTCAATGATAATTGCATGAGTATTGACCCCAATGTTGGTGCATTAAAAGAATATCTTACGGACATTACCACTTCTCAAACATATAATAAACTGCGTAATGAGTTTTGGAAGGCATTAGGAAAATTGCCGGGAAAACATTTCTCCCGTCGTATGGTGTCGAAAATTGAAGCCTCTCTAAAAGGACTTGTAAGCAAAAGCAGCAATTTATTTGAATCGTTTAACATCCGTTATTTCGGACCAATTGATGGGCATAACATGACGAATCTGGTGGATACGCTTGCCAGCTTAAAGGAAATTCAGGGGCCTAAAATTTTACACATAAAAACGGTAAAAGGCAAAGGATATATTCAGGCAGAAAAGGACCAAACCAAATGGCACGCACCCGGTTTATTTGATAAAATTACCGGTGAAATATATAAAAAGCATTTTGATCTTCCGCAACCTCCAAGGTACCAGGATGTGTTTGGATATACAATCCTCGAGCTGGCAAAAGAGAATGACAAGATTATGGGAATAACCCCGGCAATGCCCAGCGGCTCTTCATTGAAATTCATGATGGACGAAATGCCTGACCGGGCATTTGATGTGGGTATTTGTGAACAACATGCTGTGACAGTTAGTGCTGGTCTTGCAACGCAGGGAATGCGGGTGTTCTGCAATATTTATTCTACGTTTATGCAACGGGCGTACGACCAGGTGATTCACGATGTGGCAATACAAAATTTACCCGTCATATTTTGTCTGGATAGAGCCGGATTGGTAGGAGAGGATGGACCAACTCATCACGGTGCTTTTGATATAGCCTACATGCGATGTATCCCAAACATGATCGTGAGTGCGCCGATGAATGAAAGCGAATTGCGAAATCTGATGTACACTGCCCAGCTAGATAGTATAAAGAGTCCTTTCTCCATCAGATACCCACGCGGACAAGCTACAAAAGCAGACTGGAAAACTCCCATGAAAGAAATACAAATCGGTACGGGAAGAAAATTAAAAGAAGGAAAAGAAATAGCGGTTTTATCTTTTGGCCATCCGGGTAATGTGGCTGCCGAAGCAATCCGTGATGTGGCAAGAGAAGGAATTCATGCGGGCCATTATGATATCCGTTTTGTGAAGCCTTTGGATGAGAATTTATTGCATGAGGTGTTCTCGAAATATTCGAAAATAATTACGATAGAAGACGGAACGGTCGCAGGTTGTTTTGGCTCTGCAATTTTAGAATTTATGAATGAGCATCATTATAAGGCAGAAGTAAAAATCCTCGGAATACCAGACCGTTTTATTGAACATGGATCACCAAAAGAATTGTATAGTGAAACCGGTCTGGATGTGTCTCATCTTTCAGAAATGATACGGGATTTGCATACCATTGATGTGAATAAAATCATTGATGCCTCTTAGTTTCTTTGTGCTTTTTTGATTGAATAAATATTGTGAATAAACATTTCCGAAGAAGATATTTCAGTTCCCTTTCATTTTTGCAATAACATTTAAAAATAGAATGATTCATTACATGTGTTGATCCTTTTTCAATCATTTAAAATCATCTTTTCATGTCTACGCAGGAGCAAATTGACTATGAGCATTATATGAACGAGTGTCTCGACCTGGCTTTGATTGCAAGGAATCGTGGTGATAGTCCTGTAGGGTCTGTAATCGTACAATATGGAAAAGTAATTTCTCGAGGTATAGAAGGCGGAAAATCACACAAGGACATTACATTTCATGCAGAAATTGAGGCAATCCGACAAGCAGTAGCTTTTTTAAATAGAACAGATTTGCATGACTGTATCTTGGTGACTACGCATGAACCTTGTATCATGTGC
>JBDSBN010000408.1:0-8816 GCA_039921585.1 Ginsengibacter sp.
ACCGGAATGAATTCCGGTGTTACAAGATGGGTCGTGCATATGGCACATATGGTGGCAAAGAGCTTTAAAAAAGGGTGAGGGGAATTCGGTAATAATGGGTATGATTTAGCAATTCACCAATAAACCATTAAACAATTTAACCAGGGAAATTGAATAGGGCTGCACACTATTTTGGGAATAGCGCCCTTTCAGGGCTGGGGTTTTACACACAATGACTGTGTTATTCAACCATTCAACCATTAAAATTGAATAGGGCTGCACCCTATTTTTGGATATTGCGCCCTTACAGGGCTGAGATTCTATATACAACAACTGTACAATTCAACCATTCAACCATTCAACAATTCAACCATTCAACCATTTAACCAATCAACCATTTAACCATTGAACCAATAAACTCGGATGCCCTCATCGACTATCGCTCATTTCTACTAAAATATTCATCATAACACGTGCCGCCGCGGCTCCTTTTTTAAGGATCATTTCACGGGATGTATTATCGCCCACTTCATAGGTAAATGCATCGGCATTTAATTCGCGCATGAACCAGCTTTTAGAAACATTTGTACCATTTCCGGAGGAACTGACTCTTAGTTTTACACTAAGTTCATCTTCAAAACAGGCGATCCATTGACGGGTTAATCCGGGAAAACTGGTGAGTGTATCTGAGTTTGTGTACAATATATCATACCAGGTAGAATGGAAGTCGAATGCATAATATACTTTCGCCTGTTGGTCGGAGACCTTTTTTAAAAGAAAATCTTTTACGGCACGGGTTTCAGGCTGCTTAAAAGAATCCCGGTCGCGGTTTAAATCTACTCCGGCAGCATTGTGCCTCCAATTCCCTTCATCCACGCCATCCGGATTCACCATTGGTACAATGATTATTTCAAATTCTTCCCTGAATTTACGGGCAAGATATTCGGATGATAATAACGAACGTATAAATTCCTGGAAAGCCAGAAAGCCGGTCACCTCAGGAGGGTGTTGACGCGAAATAACCACCACTACTTTTTTTCCATTACTTTCGGTATTGTTCAGAGCAACGATCGGTTTACCCATCAGACTGTACCCAATAATTTGTTTGTTTATAACAGGTAATTTAGCCAGGCTATCCATCCATTTATAGGAAGTAACGGAGCTGATCACCTCCTGCGCTGCGATGGTGATTGTGTCCTTGCTTACCGGTAATTTAAAGGAGGAAATGGTGCTTTCGCTATTCAGTGAAATGGAACCTGCTTGTTCCCAGGAACTTTTTAATTTTACTTTTTCCTTTTTTATTTATGGTTATCTGCACGCCAGGAACAGAATGGAGCGCATAGCAGCAGTATGCAAGGAATTAAAACTTCCCCCGCCCATGAAAAAGGTATACACCCCTGTAGCATTGCGGTTCTTGCTACGATCAGGCAGGGATGTCATGGCTTGCCTGGCATGCGACCAGGAACGTATGAAACTTGTCAAAACTTTAATCAATCATCATGGTGTTTTAATAGACATAGCACAAACCGCAATCGCGGCTCACCCAAAAAAAAAGGACAGGATGCAACAGATAATTAAAATGCCTGACCAAATGTTGAATTTATTAATCCCTAAAAACAGAGGTTGTTTTTGGGTAAGGGATGCTATGCTCTTCCCGCAAAAAATATTAATCCAAAAAACCAGTTGGAGCTTCTTTAGTAAAATCAACGTTCAGAAAATGCACAGAAAACCCCCGCTATCCGTCGTATCGCCAGCCTCATAAAGTTATGCTGCCCTGAGTTTGTAACTCAGGACATGATATGACTCAAAGTAACCATTCAATTTTTATTACGCCACATTGTTTTCCATAGTAATAATCTCTGGCGCTACTATAAGTATTGTTTTCCGCTTTCTCTACAATTCCAGCTTCTACCGGATTATTATGGATGTATTCTAATTTTTGAGCTGCAAATTGAGGGGAGTATATAATCTTAGGCTGATAATCTTGTTGCCAGAATTGATAATTGGTATTCCGGATATTTTTTTCTCCCGCATCTTTAAAAATTGTGATCATCCACTCTTTACGACTTTCGCCCGGATGTTCAAGAATGGATTTAAGAAGTTTTTTACTGGTAAACTTCTTAAAATCACCAAGCACATCCCTCACATTATTTTCTTTGGCAGAGATTATTAAATGAAGATGATTACTCATGATACACCATCCATAAATTATCAAGCCTTTTTTATCCTGGCAATACTTTAAACTTTCAACTTTTATATTTCTATATTCTTTCCTTGTAAATACATCGACTCATCCTACTACCGCAAAACTTACAAAATACATAGCACCCTGATCTGTTATTTTATAACCGCCTGTACTCATCCTTATTTTTTATTATAATAACGCAAATAATTTGAATATTAGAAATGTCCTGAGTTACAAACTCAGGACAGCAGCCCGTTTTATTTTAAGAGTGATATACGAAGGACAGCGGGGGGCTTTCTTCAATACGCATAATGTAAGCGGTATGTGGCTTTGTGTCAGTTCGTTTACTTCCAAAACACGATTATTAAAGCTGCAATAATTACAACTCCAAGAATTACCAAAACTGGAATGATTAATTTGGTGTCACCACCTTTCATTTCAATTTCAAATGTGCCTGAACCTGTCTTGATTGTCTGCTTTGATTTGACATACATTCCCTGTTTATTCAATGCTGTCAATTCACCCATTATCGCCATTAAGTCGTGTTGAGCAATTTGGCTTTGAGTAATTTTTTCCAAAGCCCCTTTTCTGATTTCAACGTCGTCTGATGCCACACGCAACGAAAGTTCGTGTCTGTCATCATCTGTCAGGTTAGGAATTTTAGTGATAATATCAATGATTTTGGTATTATCAAGTCTTGCAAGTTGATTGTTATTGTCCATATGCTTTGAATTCTTTTGTTAATGATTTAAGTTGTTTAAATTCTTCGCTTACAAGACTCAATGCAAAAATACCCACAAAGAAGCCACCAAATATAAGCAAAGTAAAAAGTTTATGATTTATTGCTAATGAAACCAAAGTGATAAGCACAATAAAGTAAATGGCAAGTTTTATTGAAGAGATTATAATTGATGTTTTCAATAATTTCAATGGTTTCATTTGTGCTTTCAATGACAAGATGCCACCTTCACCTTGAAAAGTGGAATTCATACTCACTTCACTTTCTCCATTTGATAATTCAATATAATGTTCAAGAAACATTTCAATATCATTCGCATTGAGGAACGATATACTAACCGATTTTTTCGCTTCTTTATGAATTGAAACAAGTTCGTATGCAAGATATTTGTCCGAATACTCCTTAAACTTGCTGTTGGCTTCTATTTCTTTAATCTTAAATTTGGGAATTTCAACATCTATAATGTTTGTATTTGTTATGTCAACTTTTATATTAAACATATATATTGAATAGGTAGCTGAAAAAATACCACGTTTAAATTTAAAAATATAAGGAAGAAATACATTGAAATCTCTTTCTACTTGGTCAAATGATTTTTGAAGTTTGATTTCAAGGATGTATTTGCTTATTTCAAGAGCTTCTATTTTTTCTTCTTCTGTTAAAATACGTGGTTTTATATCAACTAAATTTAAAGACTGAATTTTGTTCAATTCATTTTTAAATAATTGAGTTACATCTTGAATATTGTTTATTTTTTGAATTTTTAAATATGTTTTGTTTTGAGTATCAAGAAAACTTTTTACAGTGGTTTTAATTGACATCATAAACTCATTCATTCCTAACCGATGTTTTCCATTGTCATCGAGCAAGGTTTGCATTATTTTATAAATTCTCCAACTTTGCGTGTCGCTAACAGTCCTGTTTCCATATTCCCAGCTATACCAATAGTTACGCAACATATAGTTATATGGACCAGCACCATATTCGTTAAAGTAGGCATCTAAAAATTTCTTTTTTACGTCTTTAGAAGCATTAAAAAATTCTGAGAGCATAAAATCCCAGTGGCTTAAATACTTACTATCCGAAAAGTCAAAATCTAAATCTTTGAAATTATATGAATAGCCCATTTAGTTCTTTTTGAAATAAGTAAAAATGCCTACAAACAAAAGAACTATAACCAAAAAGCCTACGAAGTAGGCTCTTGGTGAAAGGTTTTGCCAAAAAGATGTTTCCTTTTTTTCTTGCTCGTTAATAATTGTTTCTTTCTTGCTGTCTCCCCAAATTCCTTTGTTCGTTTCTATTGCTTGTATTTGAGCTTGCTCGTAGTCGCTTGATTTGCTGAAATGATATTTTAGATAAGCGAAAGCAAAGCCATCTGAAACCATTTTTTTATTTATGTCAACACCGTCAAGAATTACATACCTTAAAAGTCGCTGATAACGGTCTCGGTCATTTGAAATATTGTCGGTTTGCAGGTCAACAGTTTTGTTTTCGATTAAATCTGATAGATATTGCTTTGCTTCTTGTCCAAATATATCTGAAATCTCAGGAGCATTTATTCCAATAAGTCGAACTTTATCGCCTGTCTCGGTTTCAAAAGTGTCACCGTCAATTACTCTCGTCACTTTGGTTGTTGTTCCAAAGCAAACAAAAGTCGTCAGTAATAATATGTATGTTATTGTCTGTCTCATTGTCGTTGTTTTGGTCGTCCTCCCATTACCGCAAACGTTTACGGCTTTCAGCAGGTGGGGAAATAGAATTCCTTCTACCGGAACCGTTGCCAAATTTATAAATAAAGATTCATTGTTTATTTTAGCTCAATAGAAATTTTTCAGCCCGGAACTGCTGCTCAATAATGAACAAATTCTCATTATTTTTCCTTCAGCCCAACTTGCTGCAAATCGATGTTAGCGGCTGGCGGTTAATAAATAGTCTAACAATATCGGTGAAGTTCTAAAGATTCATGACACAATTTTAAATACTCCTTTCGTAACAGAAAATAATCTTCATTATCATAATATTCATCATCATCAATAAACTCCCACTCAACCTGTTCTTCGAAATATAGTTCCTTCAATGCTTGAATTACTCCGTCACCTGTTTCAAGTAGCCAGTAGGATAGATGTTTCTGAATATCATGAGAGTCATAATCATTATAATTCAATTCGGATAGTGTTTTATAGTTTGTTCGGAACATTTCTTTTCCAGAAATTCTATAAATTGTCCACCCAAATTCTTTTAATACTTTATCTCTCTCTGTGTCTTTTTCTTTGTTGTGAAACTCCTTTCCATCTAATTCAAGACCTATCTTTAAACCAGGGTTTCCGAAATCAAGATAGTAACTTTCAACAGGGAATTGTGGGTACATTACAATCCTTCCAACTTCTCGTATTGTACACCAAGCCTGGTATTCAATTTTTGTCAAATGATTAGTCCAGTCTGTCGGGTAACTGACATACCAGAGGTGCTTTGATTCCTTGTATGTCTGCAAAATTTCATTTAGATTGGTTAAGTAGAAATCTTTAAGTGCTTTCAGTTTGTCAAAATAAGTATGGGAATTTTCTAAAGCGGCCTGTAACTTTCCTGATGTAGAAATATACTTAATTATGCTGTCCCAATTGTCATTTATTAGGTCGCTTAATTTTGTCAATCCTTCTATTTTTTCATTTTCATCATCCATTTCAACATGCTTTGTGTGAAAGATTTTACGTTAAGCTTGCAACTTACATTGATATTTACGCTAATATACGCTACTTCTTTTATATAACAATTTTTTGTATGCTCTGAACTTTAATGATTTATTAAAAAAACGCAACAGCCACTCAATTGCGCAAATACAACTTTTATTTCTTGAGCAAACCACCAATACCCCTACCCTAGTTGGCGTTTCCCAACAATTTCTACATATATTATATACATTGAAAAAAATCCGGTTTTTGATTCTATCTGGAACCTTAATTTTCAAGATTAACATGATTACTTGATTTTCTTCTGTCTGGAACATGATTTTTAAGATTTACATGATTACTTGATTTTTAATCATGGGAATTTAATAATCCTTTCAATCATGTTTCAGACATTTTAACCCAACAATCCTCCCAACCATGGTTCAGACATATTAATCCTGCCAATCTTAAAATCCTATTAATCATGTTCAGACAAAAAAATCCTGCCAATCCCCCGCTATCCGTCGTATCGCCAGCCTCATAAAGTTATCATGTCCTGAGTTTGTAACTCAGGACATGATATGACTCAAAGTAACCATTCAATTTTTATTACCCCGCATTGTTTTCCATAGTAATAATCTCTGGCGCTACTATAAGTATATTCTTCCGCTTTCGCTACAATTCCAGCTTCTACCGGATTATTATGGATGTATTCTAATTTTTGAGCTGCAAATTGAGGAGAGTATATAATCTTAGGCTGATTATCTTGTTGCCAAAATTGATAATTGGTATTCCGGATATTTTTTTCTCCCGCATCTTTAAAAATTGTGATCATCCACTCTTTACGACTTTCGCCCGGATGTTCAAGAATGGATTTAAGAAGTCCGGTTTCATAAAATCTAGCAGAGGAATAATAATATTCTAAATAATCCGGGACAAGATTTCATTTATCACTAATTGGAATTAAATAAATATAGTCTAGCATCTGAACTGTAAAACTTTTGCTCAATATATCTATGTATGGAGAATCACTTTGCCGGATCTAAAGACACTTATTTGATATACTTACTTCCTGAAATTTTGATGTGTCAACGTGTTTACATTTTCTTTTGAATTGGTAGCAGTATCATTTAATTAACTTCCATGTGATGTTTCCTTTCCACTCGATTGGCGGCGGTGAAGAAATAAATTCTTCTTAATTAAAAATAAGATTTCCTTATAATTTGGATGTTGTAATTGAAAACCTAACTTGAAATAAAAATGGTGATCAAGGCGGTGATATGTTTCGTGGGCCACTAACCAAGACGTCATCTGTCGATAGCGAACTGATGCCGATTGCTGCAATATCTAGCCCCACTTGCAGCAATACCATTGTTGGAGAATCGATGTTCTTATTCGACGGGTTTCTCAGTCGGGAATTTTGTGATGTCCATATAAAATATTTCCCAAGTGTGACCGTCAAAATCTTCAATTGTGCGTTGTTGCATAAAACCATAATCTTTCATTTCGCTGGGTTCCACTCCACCCGCTTTTAGGCCATTGGTCATCAGATTGTTTACTTCATCAATGCTGTCTAATGATAGAGAAAAAAGTGCTGCCAATGTGTTTTTGGTGTCAGCAATAGGCTTGGTTGCAAAACTTGAGAACTTATCGTATGTCAGAAGCATAACGGATATGCTTTCACTCCAAACCATACACTTACCACTTTCGTCCGAAAACTGAGGATTATTTACAAATCCTAATGCACTATAAAACTCTAAAGATTTTTGCAAGTCGGTCACTGCTAAATTGATAAAGATTTGTTTAGCCATACTTTTATTATTTTATTAGTTATAAATCCATTCTTTACTAGTAAAATTCAGTTTTTTATTGGACAATAATTTTTTCAGATTTGGAAAAGCACTTTTTCCTATTCCGTGAAAATTCAACACTTCGCATTCACTAAATTCAGAAAGTTTTTCTAAAGTTGTTATTCAATTATTTTCCATTGCACGTCTTGCATGGGTTACGAGTGTTGAAAGGAAATCGTATTTTGGTTTGCGTTCCGTTTCACTGCTACCCTGTTTGTAAACTACGATTTAAAAAACAACTAGCCTCTTTAATTGCTGAAATATCCCACTGCTTTTCAACTGCAGCATACTTAAATTTTTGCGTTTGCCTTTTTACCCTATTGTTGTATTATGTTCAACAGTCACTGGAAGTTACGCAGCAAAATATTGCCCATATACCCTTTTCTGATGCATTTACCTTCTTTACCCTAAAAATAAAATATTTAAAATAGTACCATTTCGCATCTTTTTTGGTAAATTGTGTTGCATTAAATCCCTGCTGATATTCTTCAATTTTGTGCTCTCCCATGTCCCAAGAATACTTGCAGATTAGGTTGACTAACTACTTGGTCTAAAACAGACTTTTATTTATTCACCAAAAAATCTGGAGGTATATTATGAACAACAAAATTTTAAGTGGTCTGGTATTTTGCTTAGCGCTCTCCATCTTTGGTTGCAGCAAAGACAACATTATGTCCCCTGACTTGACAAAAAGCAATCAGACAGTTGCTTTAAAGAATGCCGAGGTACTTGCTTTAAAAAATGCAGGTGGAGCGATGCAGATTTCCGGGGTTGGTTTTTTTCCAACAGCTGGTGAATGCGAAACTCTGATTGAAGGCACCACCTATACCGTCAAAATGACTGGGGATCTTCAAGGTTGTCTCTACGTATTTATCGATGATTATGAATGCTCACCAAGCGGCACCTACCGGGAGCAAGGAAGGGAATACTTCGTTGGCACATACAACGGAAAGCCCGGTACGTTCTGGACGAAATACAAGTTTGAGGGGAAGTATGAGGGTTGCGCCGCAAACGGTGCTCCTTTAGGCGCCGAAATCTTTGGTCGCTGTCAACATCCTCTTGTAGATGGTAGCGGAGAAGGTGTTTTCAAAGGTGTCACAGGGCGAATAGACTTCAAGGACGATATCGAAGCTGGAAATTTTCCCTATAGAGGTCATCTGAAGTTTTGAGGTCACTAGAGCCTAAGTTAGGGTGTTAAACAACAAGAAATATCGGTCTTTAACTGAATTCGAATTTGGCGATGTAGGGACAATTCGGGACTTGTCCTGCCAACGTAATAAAGATTATTTGCGGATAAGTCCCAGGCCATGGTTCTTGGCACACGAAACAGAAGAAGCCTGTCTTGTAATAAATATCCTGTACAAAAGGTGTAAAATGCAGATTCTTAAACAAAACAA
>JBDSBN010000409.1:0-2964 GCA_039921585.1 Ginsengibacter sp.
AACATTCCCAATCTCAAGTCGTTCGCTTGTACTAAAAAAGGTCATATTCACCGGATAATGGTATAATGAATTTACCAGCGTTCCTTTTTCCAGGATAAGATAATTTAAACCGGCATTTTTAGCTTCTATTCCGGCAGCAAGACCAATAGGCCCTCCACCTATGATGATGACATCGTACTTAATTGCTTCCATTGGTGCAAAGTTAGGAGGTGGAAAATAAATAGCGTCTATTGATCTGGCGTCGATCAAACCATTTTAACCTAGCAATGTTCTATTGTGTGTACAACACCTGAACTTGTTTCGACAAACAAAACAGCTTTAATTTTTTATTTGGTTAAACGATCGTTTTTTAGTGTCTGCATCCCTTTTTGTATCGGTAATAGTTTGTCAGTTATTCTTCTTCCCTCCACTGCGTTCCCACTGCGTTAATTTAACGCAGTGGGAACGCAGTGGAGCACTATTAATATGGTATAAGGTTAAGTTATAGTATAGGTACAGCAATGTTGAATCTTAAATGGTTAAAATTATACATAGCGATCATGTTTGCGCATTTTATTAATAACCGGCAAGGAAATCGTTCAGCCCGCAAAAAGGCAATCGTACAGCTCCGATGGGAATTACAAACTTCAAAAACTCCAACCATATAACCATGACAAACATTCAACAAGAAGGTCACACGGAACTTTCCGGTGAGTAATTATTCCTGATTGTACTAACAATCTGTTCTTATGAAACTCGAAGCAAGAAGATATTTCTAAACAATCTTTGATCTCAACCATTCATCCATGAAACCATTAAACCAGCATTTGCCCACAAAAAGACAAGCTTACAGACCGGATGGCAATTACTAACTTTCAACAATTCCAACCATTTAACCATTGAAACATTTGCAGGAAAGAAAGAAGAGGTGCTGGTAGGAGGCTGACAACATATTGTTTATAGTCAGCCTCCTTAAGTTTTTATTATGAACGAATATTATCTCATCAAATACATCTTTCCATAACCTTTATTAAAATATTTATCCGTTTTATCCCCGTCAGCTTTATATCTATCCAGAGATTTTCCATCAAGATTTGTCAGAACGCGATAGAGATACACACCATTTGCCAATTTCTGTCCAAACATATCTGTTCCATCCCATTTATACTCTGTGATATTCCGGCCAATGTGAAGAGGACCCAATTCTTCTTTGGTTATCTCACGGACTACTTTACCTGTTACAGTCAATATCTGAATCCGGATATTTTGAGGAACGACAGACCCCGTAACTGTGAAAACAAATGCAGTGGATGTTGTAAACGGATTCGGGTAATTGAGCATATTGGAAATCATTGGTTTGCTGATTACCCTGAATTTGACATGGTAATCCAGTTCTCCGGCTTTATTTCCCACAACGTCTTTTCCGGAAACAATCAGTTCGAATTCATCATCATCTCCAAATAGTTGAGGTGAAAAATCAATCGTAGCAGTATTATCTCCCTGAGCAAGATTTGGAGGTGTAAGCCGCATCGTGTCATTATCAAAATGATATGTTCTCAGGTTTCCATCCGGAAATCTTATTTGAACCTTAAACAGCGATGTGTCGTTTAAAGCCATATGTTTATTCTCATCTTTTAATTTTATGAGAATATGCGGTCTTGCAGAAACAATATCTCTGTTTAAAATATGCACTCCATCAAAAGTGACATCCAATATTGGATTAAACAGGTCCGGCTTTACATAGAAATTTTTATATAAAAAGTTATTATAGTGATATTCCTCCGGTTGATCATTATCCGGGTTAAAATCGACATAGAGCGTGTTATTACCGGAGAATTTCCTTGTATCTATTGGAAATTTAAACAGGATTGTATCTCCTGAAATGAGGGGCTTTTGCCTTTGTACCGGCAGAAGATGCGTCATGTTTTTTTCATCAATGACGGAAAGTTTCACTTTCAGGCTATCAAACTTTGGAATACTGATATTTTTAAATGCCACTCCAAAATTCAATATTTCTCCCTGTTCCAAAGTATCCTTCGTTTGGAAAAATAAATTTGGAGTTAGGGCTCCCTCCGGCGGAGATAAATAATTCAATCTCCAATAAGATATTTGATAAGGAGTTGAATTATGCCTGTCCAGATTGCGCATTTTTAATTGAATAAAAGGATATTGTGCGGCGCTCACAGAAGATATATCTACATCCTGCTGCGTTTTATCAACATTAAAAAGGGTGGTTTCATTTCCATTATAATCAATTCCGACAATTTGAATTGTTGGTTCATCCTGAGAGTCAGGCTCCAGGCTTGTTCCGCGCCAGTGCATTTCTTTCCACTGAACAGAGGGACCGAATTTCGGAGAAGTAATATAGCCAAGAGTATCTACAGATAAGAACTGTTTCGTGGTTTCAATTTTATCTCTCATTCCTTCAGAAAAAATAATTTCCGGAATCGTTTCTGCATTATTTTTTTGGTAGATAAAAATGTAGGCACGCGGACGGCTAAAAGAATCTATTGAATGAAATCCTTCCTCTTTCAAAGCATGATACAAAGAATTTCCTGATCCAAATGAGGCTGTATCAGCTAACCAATCCTGAGCAAAAGAATATTGAGCAACTTGATTGCCACTGACGCTTCGGGCAATCACTAAAAAATTATCCGGGATAGAATCCCTGATAAAATTCATCGCTGCCTTCCGCTGATTTTTATCCCCCACCAAATATTGAAAAGTTGCGCGGTTATTATCGTTGCACGCAGGCTGACTTCCAAATTTACCCGGCATTCCAACAGGATTATTAAGGACAGGTTTTAAACTGATCGGATCCACGATAGAAATAGTAATCCTTGCCTCTACGGGCGTACAAAGTCCACGGGTAAAATCTGAACCATTAATTTCAATCACTACTTCTCCATTTTGAGTAGCAGCCGAAGCCCAAACGCCGTTTTTGACATCAATTAAATTAAGCAGTTTTGCGAACTCCCATTTTCT
>JBDSBN010000410.1:0-10358 GCA_039921585.1 Ginsengibacter sp.
TGTCATCGTCAACCTTTTTATTTAAAGCAAATTCACTGTAATATAACATACTATCAGCATCCCATTTGTTCGTTACACTGTCATAATTAGCTTTGTTATTACCCTTACCAAACAAACTGACTTTGTCACATATATAAACCTTCCCATTTATCATGTATGAAGCGGAGTCATTAAGTATCGTCAGTTGCTCTTCCTGTTTTACTATTTCTGATTCTTGCTTTTTGCAAGAGACAAAAATGAATATTGAACATGCTATAAAAAATAAAATAATTTTTTCGCGTAAGGGGTAGTTCTTCATTAAGTTAGTTCTAACCGCAAATGTATGTTTTTACATATTTTGTAAAAAAAAATTTTACGAACCCTAGTTTTTAAAAAAACTTTAGGTTTCGGCTCGTTTAACTGGCAACTAAAAATATTATTACTGGTAATACACTTATAAAACATTGCTTCAATCACAACTAAATTATTGTCTCGCCTTCTTAAGGATATTTCATTTTGCAGTCAATTGCGTAAAATCAACATTCCAACCTGGTGTATGGGTCATTTTTCTGCCGATATTTCTAATGGATTGTCCTCTAGCTAAATTCTAGAAATGCTCCTGATGAATGATCTTAAATTATTGTTTTGAATGAAGAAGTTTGGATTTTGTTGATCTGTTTAAGACCAGGCCAATTCACAGCTCAGGCAAATAATATCTGAACCATGATTTTTATGATTAAAGGAATACCAGGAGGTATAATCAAATTAATCATCAAAATTAAGTGAATCATAGTTCAGACAATTACGCCCTTTCAGGGCTAGGATTCTTCACACAACAACTGAACACTCTACCAGCAAAGAGTCATGGCTTAAAAGGAGGCTTTTAAATTATTTGCAGGTGGTTTGAGGTTGAGGGAATTTCTTCAATACACAAAATATTGGCTGCTACTCTTTGTCAACGGCTGTCAGTTTTTTGTAACATCCTAAAGTAAATAGAGTAAGTAATTATAAATGTAAGAATTGAGCCTTCAATAATTCGTTGAAATAGTCCTGCAAATTTTGATTGTAGGTCAGCAGATAATATACTAACAAAAAGTACAGCAGTTAATCCACAAATAAAACTTAAATAAGAAACACATTTACTATTAGGCCATTTCCTCGCAGATGCACTAATGATAATTAAACTTATGGGTACTATTATGTAGGTCAACAATCCAGTAAGGTTATGTATCAATTGTGAAAGGCTTGGGTCAATCAATTCTTTGTTGCATCCTTTATCACATGGAAATAGACTAACTACAATAGTTCCTATTCCATAAAATATTCCAATTCCTAAAAATCCAATTTGTGTTATTTTAGATTTAGGCAAGTTTTTAATAGCTAAAAATGCAAAAGCGGTTATAAATATTCCACTTGGAATAAAACCGAAGAATCTAAGTTGAACCCCATAAGGTGTCCCAATAGCATAGGATTCACTTATCAGTTGCGATAAGTGGCTATAATTTGAAAATTGCAGTCCACCTAAAATTGTTGAAGAAACAAAAAAGATTACGCCTAAAAGTCCGAACCATGATGCTCTAACACCAATGATATTTTTCATTTTTCTTTTTATTGTTTTACAAATTTTAAGGCATTCAAAACAGGTATGTAGTAGCTTTATTTAAGGTCGTGTCAGAGTAGCAGCCAGGATTTTTGTCTTTTTCATCTATATAAAAAATAATGCCATCAAATCCGTAATCATTTGCTTTATTTACTTGTTCTTGAACTGTTTTAGGTAGTGGTGCTATCCAAACTTTTACTATAGGCCAAGGAACAAAACATAAAGAAATAATTATCTCTATCAACAGTAAAACTCTAATTATTTGTTTTGATTTTTTTTAGTCATTCAATCTTCAATACGATCCTGTTTTAAAATTATCCACAACGTTTATATTACCGAATATACATACAAAAAAACATTGCTTCACTCATAACCAAATCATTATTTCACCCTCCGGTAAATACAATATTTTATTTAAAAAAAAAAGGGAATTCCATCCTGGTGTATGAGTTATTCTCCTTCCGATATTTTTGATGGATCATCTTATTGCCAATGATCAGGAATTATTGTTTTGGTTGAAGGAGTTTGGATTTTGTTGCACGGTTTAAGACCAGGCCAATTCACAGCTCAGGCAAATAATATCTGAACCATGATTTTTATGATTAAAGGATTACCATGAGGAATAATCAAAGTAATCATGAAAATCAAGCGAATGATAGTTCAGACAATTAAATCATGATTTTCATGCCGCGCCAACAATCTCTGCATCAATTCTTCATTGAAAAAAAATCCGCATGTTTTCATTTTATTTTCCAACGCTTGATGAAGGA
This sequence comes from Ginsengibacter sp., assembly GCA_039921585.1. Classification (GTDB taxonomy): domain Bacteria; phylum Bacteroidota; class Bacteroidia; order Chitinophagales; family Chitinophagaceae; genus Ginsengibacter. The sequence continues at coordinate 2,350 of JBDSBN010000410.1, forward strand.
TTAACCGTTGTGTTGGCGAAAACGCCAACACCGGCAAAAAGAAATAGGGCCTTTATCCTTTGTTCTAATGGGCAATTTTTATATATCCCCATCCTTCCCGCTGTTTTGAAATGATTTCATAAATTCCATCAGGCACGGTTCCCACACCGGGTTGCAACTGGCTTTTATCAATATTTTGCCGTTTTAAAGACATAGCGCATACTACAAAGGAAACATCTTTTTGAGCAGATAGCATGGCTATTGCTTCAGCACTGCCTGTAGCATCCTTCGTTACCATGTTTATACCCTGTCCATAAATGACTGCCTCCAGTTTTGCCTCCGGATTATATTGTTTAATCAGGCTCATTTCGCGCAGCAGGGTTTGCTGGTTAATGCTGTCTTTACTGGTAAAATCGAACACAACTTTATAATCTGCGTTCTGAGCTTTGCTTACAATAGCACACATTATAAGCAAGATTAGGATCGTTACTTTTTTCATGGTTCCTATTTTTTAGATGAAAGAAAATTAAAAACAATTATTACGTAAATGAAGATTCTATTTAGTACTCTTTTTTTCTGTTTGAACAATATCCTGGTATGGCCCGTATTTATGCCGGCTTTCCGAAAACCGATCTGCATAAGGACCCATAGGATAGTCAAATGGTTTAGTGGAAATATCCGGCCAATCCATTTTTAAATCCATCAGTGGACGCGGTTGGGAATTTACATAAGCCGCCACGTCCCAGGCCTGTTCATCGGTAAGCACGGCACTTTTATAGGTGGTTCCAAAAGGCATATTGTTTTTGATATAGCCTGAGAATTTTGACAGTTGATACAAACCGGCACCCACGTTAAAACTGTTTTTGCCCCACAAAGGAGGATACAAATATTCTCCGTAACTGTCTCCGGGTTGGCCCTCGCCATTTTTGCCATGGCATCTTTGGCAATGATTGAGATAGACTATTTTACCTTTTGCTGTATCTGCGGGCCTCTTCATAAAAGGCAGCTTTTCAGATCCGGAGCCTGCTGTTTTTGAACCCTTAATCACACCCTGCCCCAACCAATTCATATAGCTGATCATTGCCCTCATTTCCCTACTTGTATCTGCTAATTTTTCTCCATTCAGACTTCTTTCAAAACAATCATTGATGCGCATTTCCACAGATTCCATTTTACCGCTTCTGTTTCTGTAAAGCGGATAAGTAACAGCTACCATTGAAAAGTTATTCCCTAAAATGCGGGTACCTGCTTCAAGGTGACAATTATTACAATTCATACCATTTGAAATGTGGACCACCTTTCCCGCAGGGCCTAAAAAGCGGGATGTATTTAAAATAAGCTCTCTTCCATAACGGATTAAATCTCCCTCTTTTGTTGCGGGAATCAACAATGTATCGGGTGCAGCCCACTCAACCTCCTTCACTATTGGTTTAGAAGAGTTTTTTATTTCATTCCTTTTAACAAAATAAGTATCTGTTATAAGTACAAGAAAAATTATTAAAAGGAATATCCCACCAATAAAAAAATATTTTTTCATTGGATTTTTTTTAATAAGAAGTGGATAATGGCTATCCTACAAAACAATATGCACAACCATGTTCCTGTGCGCGGCCAATTGCCCATACACCGGAAGGCACTAATTCTATACCTGGTAATACACCCGCTTTGAAATCAGCTAGTACACCCCCTCCGTCCATGCCCATTTTTTGTCCAAGCACACTGCTGAATACAGTCAGTGCCATATTGCAAACACAAAACATTGCACCGCTTTCCTGCAATTCATTTATTCCAATCTGTACATTCCCAATTCCGGGCACATTAAAATCTCCGGGCTTAGGTTTCCAAAACATATTTCTAACGGAAGGTGCATTCGTTACTGGGTCTTTAATGTTAAAAACTTCGCCCAGGGAGTATTTTTTCCAAATCCGGTCTTCCAGGGCATAAGGAATTGCTTCGTGCCGTAACACGACAACTTCATTGCAATTCTTTTCTGGTGTACCGGTCATTGAATTAGTCATCATAAAAACCCGGGGCCAGGCAAATGGAAATATTTCATGTGGGGCAGGCACATCAAATACTATCCTATGTTTTCCTTTTATTTTATTGAACCACGCATCGGGATCATCCGCAGAGAAAGAAACATCTTCTGCTTCAGCTACAGCACGAAGGGGAATAGAAATGGATGCCAAACTTGCAGCACCCGCACCGAAAGCTAATTTTCCTAAAAAATCGCGACGGTTTGTGGACTTTGAATGAGAGAGTTGCATAAAAATAAATTTTGGGTGAGAAAATTAATTCATGAAAACAATCCAAATCCTGTTTCAAATTAAAGTTATTTAGAAAATAATTGAAGGCCGATCAAAAGCCTTCACATTGGCCGGTTATTTAGTAAATTGAAACAGGTTATTTCCCGGCAGTGGCAAAACAAAATTAATATAAAAAGCACGATATAAAAGGATTTATTTTGACCAAACCCATGCCTTTATTGGTGCTTCTTTGGTATTCATTTTCTTACTTTATGTTTGGAAAGCGTTACTATTATTTTTCCTGTAAAATCTTCTGCCCCATCCTCTCTATCCGGTAGCGAAACAAAATATACCTTCAAGTAACGGCACCTACAGTTGAAACAATTTTACTCCCTTATTTTCTTCAATACCCATTAATTACACCACACGCAGTTGAACTGCGGATATTAAAATGCAACGCGTTCGATGGACGTAAATACAAAATGCAAGAATAGGTCTGCACCCTATTCTGGGATATAATGCCCTTTCAGGGCTGGGATTAATTACAAAACAACTGCGCAATTTATAATTGAATAGGGCTGCACCCTATTTTTGGATATTACGCCCTGTCAGGGCTGGGATTAATTACAAAACAACTGCGCAATTTAACCATCCAACCATTTAACCATCCAACCATTCCACACCTTATTTATCATTTAAAAACTTCTTCATCAGCAATTCTTTCCGGCTTCTGGAAACATTTACCGTGGCGCCATCGCTCATTATAAGATAACCTCCTTCGCCTTTTACATATTTATCGATTTCGTTGATGTTTACCAGGTGCGAATTATGGACTCTTATGAATGCAAAGTCTTCCAACATTTTTTCAATTTCTTTGAGGTTGCGTGAGGCGATTAATTTGTTTTTATTTTTCAAAAAAAGGAAGGTGTAATTACTTTGGGCCTCGCATCTTAAAATCGAATTTGCTTTTACCAATTGAAATCCTTCCAGAGTTGGAATAGCAATTTTATGCATAGCAACTGCCGGGTGTTTTATTTTTTCAATAAGCATTTCTAATTGATCCGGAATCGGATGAAATCTTCTTTCGATTGCCTTTTGTACGCTGTGTTGCAAATCCTCCCGGTCTATTGGTTTTAGTAAATATTCCAAAGCACTGAATTGAATGGCTTTGATCGCATATTGATCATAACTTGTAGTAAATATTAATTCAAAATGCACTTCGCCTAATTCCTCCAGCAATTCAAAACCGTTCATGAGGGGCATTTCAATATCGAGAAATAGCATTTGAGGTGGTTGCTCTTTTATAGATCGTAATGCATCGGCAGCAGAATAGCAGATATCTAAAATCCTTACCTCCTTGCAATAGCGTTCTAATAAAGTTGCCAATACTTCGCAACAATCCGGTTCGTCATCAACAATAGTGGCAGTGATCATTTTATTGTTTTTGAAATTCGTATGTATCAAAAAGACTCCTGTATTTCATCTTTAAAACAACCTTTGTACCCAGCGCATTGCCCTGCATATCTATCAGGTCTTCTATGTTAAATGCAACCTGTTCCGCTTTATTTCTACTCAGAAGTTCCAGGCGTTCGGTAGTGATTTTCACACCCATTGATTTATTTTTTTCTGCCGATTTGCTTTTAATTCGGGATGCCTTTTCTCTGCCTACACCATCATCGGCAATGATGCAGGTCAATATTTTTTCTTCAAGACTAAATGAAATATCGAGGCAACCGGGCTCCTGCTTATGCATTAAACCATGCCATACTGCATTTTCCACAAAGGGCTGCATCAGCATCGGCGGAATAAAAATAGTCGACAATTCTATTTCGTTTAAAAAATGAATCCTATAATTAAAGGAGTTTTTAAATCGCAATCTTTCCAGATCCAGATAAAGCCGCAGTCCTTCTATTTCATTTTCCAGACTGATGAATGACTTCTCTGAGCTGTGCAATGCCATTCGTATCAGTCGGGAAAACTTCGTTAAATAATCGGATGCTTCTTCCGTTTTATTAATCAGAATATACCGGTTAATGGAGCTCAGGCAATTAAAAATAAAATGAGGATTCATTTGTGCCCGGAGTGCCTGCATTTCAAGATCTGTTTTTTGTTGTTGCAATTGCAGAATTTCCTGCTCACTTTTTTGTTTTTCAAGAAGTATATTGGTCTGCGTCATCATCAATTGCAATTGGTCTTTTTTCCTTTTCAACATATAATTCCTGATCATTAACAGGGTTATTATAATGATCAAACAAATTGCTGCAATAAACAGTTTAAACTGTAATTCTTTTTCATTTTTAATCATTTGAATCCGCGCATTACTGCGGTCTTCATATATTTTTAATTCGTTTGCAAATTTCAGATTATGTATATTTCTTTCATTGATCGCTTGCCAGGCCGCAGCTTGTGATATGTATTTATCTTTTTCCAAAGAATCGTTCAGCAGGAGATATTTTAAATGAAAATTATCTGCAAGAGAATATTTTTTGCGGGCATCATTTATTTGCCACAACAATTTATAGCTGTCTCTTTCAAATCTTTTTGCTCCGGAACGCTGCGCCAATGTCAACAACTGATTGGTATAGAGTAATGCCTCCGAATGATGGTTTCTCTCCATATAAGCAGCAGAAAGTGTTTTAAGCAAAGGCAGCAGGGCCGTCACAAAATCTCCTTTTTTAAAAAAAGTCAGCGCAGGTGCGCTATAAGCAATTACGCTATCATATTGTTTTTGTGCCAGAAACAAATCTGCCATGGTCATATAACTTGTCATCAGAGCTACCTTCCGGAATAAAGAATCTTCATCAGAGGATTTTAGTTTTTGGATGCCCGCACGAATTTCTGCCAATGCAGAATCATATTTTTGCTGGAGACTATAATACATTGCCATGTTGGAATGACTTGCATTCCTGTTTGCATATTGGTCCAGCGATAAAAGCGCTGCCTGTTTATAATAATTAACAGCGTTTGTCGTATCTCCTGCAGCCAAATAAACGGTTGCTTTTAAGGTAGCGCTGCTTCTTTTACCCCATGCGTCCGTCGGTTTCTTTTGAATTGCGAAATCTTTTTGAAAATATGTAAATGCTTTTTCTGAGTTTCCCTGCCAATCGTAAGCTCTCGCGATAATCCTGTAAAAGGAGGCAGTTTGCTCTGTGTCTTTTGAGGCTTCATAATAAGGAAGTTGCTTTTGATAGATCTGAATGCTTTGGGAAAAACGACCTCTATTATGAAGAATCCAGCCTAATAAAACATAACTTCTGTGATATTCTTCCGCCATATTTTCTCTTTGGAAAATATCAAGCGCTTTGCGCATAAAATTTTCAGCGCTTTTAAAGTTGCCCCGCTCCTCTTCAATCATCGCTAAATTATGTAACGCATTGCCGGTTCCTGGGAGGTAATTTAATTGCCGGGATTCATATTTCGCCGGCAAAGTATAATATAAAGCTGTGTCCGTTTGCTGGTATTTGGATTTACTCCAATACCGGTTAGAAAATTCAAAACCCAATTGGTTCAGGCAATCAATCCTTGCTTTTCCTTTGAGTGTGGGCAATACTTTTTTTAAACTGTCTATGGTGTAGGTCTGGGAAAAGCAGGCAACACAGCAGAAAAATTGTGTACCAAAAAGTAATATGTGCTTTTTCAGTGACATAAAATGCTTTCATGACTGACAAACTCTATAATAAAATTAGATAAAGAAATTCGTAACCAGGAAATATTTTATTTTGCTCTTTCATATCATAGAAATGCTCATGTTCAATTTTTATAAACTGTCATCTAAACATAAAAAAAGAGGGAGATTTTATATTTATATACTTCAGATAGTTACATAAAATCTTCCTCTTGAGGAATGCTATATCAGTCCGACCAGCACAATAGTGGACACAAGAAAAAATGGAATTTTTCATGTAAAAATGTGTCCCAAAGGTTGTTATTCCATGATTGTTATTAATTCAAATCAAATTCTTTGTATACATCCATCTTTCCATCATTAATTCTTATCCATTTACAACCATTACTGTTTTGAATTATAACCACATGCGTCGGTTGAGAAATATCATCTGTAGTTTCTATTTCATGGGCATAATCTATTTTATAATTGGGATATTCTTTTTTTACCATGTTTGTGATAACAGGTTTTAAATGGTCTGGTGTATAGCTTTTTAATGATGCAGCCCAGTGGCCCTTATTGTCATAAAAAATATTATTCGACTTCCCGTCTGATATAAAGTTTGCTACAATTCCATCTTTTACTTCAAACCATTTGACTTCACTAACCTTGTAATTCCTGTCGAATTTTTTCAATATTTTTTTGTTCACATCAATCTTGTTTACCGGAGTACTTTTATCAAGAAATGCAGTATTGAAGTCGCTAAAGAATTGATCCATACTTACAGCAGAAGTCACCATACGCGGACCTTGTGCATAATTTTGATTTAATAGTGCCAGGGAAGGAATAATTCCGACCACAAAGGCAAAGAGAATCTTTTTCATTTTTTTAGGTTTTAAATTTGTAAAAACTTGTGTAACTGAAATAGGGGACTTAATTGGGGCACCTTTTTAATAGGATAAAATTAAAGGACAGTCATACCTAGCGAAAACCCAAATGCGTCATTGGTTGCTGGCAGTTGCAGTTGACTGATTTTTCTGAGAGGATGGTGTAGAGCCAATTTAAACAGGCCTAAATATCACGGAATTATTTATAGGTGTTTAATCATGGAATTGGAAATCGATTGAAAGGAATCTTAGCCTACTATCACCGTGTAAAAGAGGGCAAGAAAAAAAGCTAATAAACAATTAGAATATTAGAATAAATGATCTAAAGAATGCTTCCTCTACCCTACCTTACTTTACATGCTGTGGCTATTGCTTACCTTATCTTACCTTACTGTATAGTCATAGCAATCGCTCGTTAATACGGGAACTAAAGTCACCGCATCCACTATCTGAAAGTGAATATGGAATACTGTACCACGGGCAATACCTGAAATATTGCGTCATAATTTTGCGTTGCCATCGACCTGGCATTTGTAAGTATTGATTTTGATTGTAAGCCTTCCCCTAGTGTGAGCCAGGCAGTGCTTGAGCAGCCAATAACATCTGCTATTGGGTTTACCGCCCGTTGCAACAAATAAGAATGATTCGGTCGCAGGTTTTTCACCCAGGTGTCTAGTGTGATCACACGGGCTGTATCCGGATCTTGTCTAAACTTAATAAATCCGACACCAGCATCTTTGCCTATACTTTTAAGAGAAACATTCAAATCATACAATGGATTAAACGGGGAGTGATCATCTTTTTTACAACTGAAGAATAGCAAAACGAAACTCGTAATTAGTAAAGTAAATTTTAGATTCATTACAAATATTTTTTTTCAAAAATTGCTTTTGTTGAATAAAACTACTTAGCTGCGGAACGTATTCAAAAGAAGAATGCGTGATTGGTGGGTAGTGTTGGTCGTTGGTGGGTGGAGGGTGGCTGTTGGCGGTTTGCGGTTGGCTGTTAGCGGTTGGAGGTTGGCGGTTGGCGGTTGGCGGTTTGCGGTTGGAGGTTGGCGGTTGGCGGTTGGAGGTTGGCGGTTGGCGGTTGGCGGTGGGCGGTGGGACAACAACTAAATCATTCATGCATTTTGCGATTTGCACCGGAATGAATTCCGGTGTTACAAGATTGGTCGTGCCTATGGCACATATGGTGGCAAAGAGCTTTGAGATTGGTGAGGTCCAAAAAAAAGTTGTAGCTTCTTTAGTAAAGTCAACGTTCAGAAAATACACAGAAAACACCTTAGAGAAT
>JBDSBN010000411.1:0-4591 GCA_039921585.1 Ginsengibacter sp.
ATGCAGCTTCCGTTCGATTGGTTAGGTTCCCTATGTCACGAATCATCTCGATTGCCTCTGGTAAGTTTTTGACATCGGTGATCAAGATATCGTAAGTAACGGCCAGCTTTTCTATTTGTTCTTTTGAATTTTCTTCTTTATTTGCAATAATCAAATCCGGAGAAAGTTGATCAATTGTTTCCAGGTTGATATTTTTTGTTCCACCAACTCTCGTTTTTTCCTTAAACCATGCATCCGGGTGGATACAAAATTTTGTAATTCCAATCACTTCTTTCTCCAATCCTAAATAAAAGAGTAATTCCGTTTGAGATGGAACCAATGAAATGATCGCCGAATATTTTTTCGAAGAAAGATTATTTTTAGACAAAACCATAGAATCTGCAATTTAGTTTTAAAAAAAACTTCTGCACTCATATAATTGCAGAAGTAAACTTTAAAATGCTATAAGCAAGTTCCTGAGTTTTTACCCATAATTAATTCCTGGTTTCAAAATCTGGTTTTGACACGTTGTTCAGTTTCCTCTTTCAAATTGGTTTTAGTTTTCATCAGATTGAACCTGATTTAATTTAATACGATATTGGAATTTAAATCCATCTTGGGCTTTCTTCTTTACGTTTCGCAAATAAGCTAGCTGATATAATTTTAATTTCAATAACGTGTATGTATTATGATAGAAACCAAATTTAAAGGAGAAAATAGTTGAAATTAAAAATTATAAATATTTTATAACTTATTGATTGTTATAGATTCTGAAAGATTATTTACTTTTATTTTTAAAGTAGATTTACAAGGTGGAGAATAAATCAATAAGTGATATTACCGCTTTTTAATCATCACATATTGAAGAAAATAGTAGAGATACTTTGGTTATGTTCATTTCTCAGAAACGGATAACAGAATAAAATAAAAGATAATTTATTAGTTTACTGTGATAATTTAAGTAATTATTTAGCAAGGCTTTGGATGATGTCATATTTAGTAATAATATGATAATCGCCAGTTTCGTCTTTGCTCAAAACAGCTCCATTATGTTTAGAAATAAGATTACTTAATTTTTCAACGGACATGTCAAAGGCAACAACCGGATATTCTTTTTCCATCACGGATTCTACAGTTTGCTCTTTGATTTCTGGCCCCATCAGTATTTTATTAAACAATCCACTCTCGCTCAATGAGCCGACTATGTCGTGATCATTCATAACGGGAATGTTTTCGATGTCATATTTCCGCATTAAATCTATTGCTTCAGAGACCTTGTGATCTGGCCTTACGGTTACTAACTTCTGTGTGCCACGACCCGAAACCAAATCTTTGAAAGTTTTCACTTCGAGAAAACCTCTCTGCATCATCCATTCATCGTTGTATATTTTTGCTACATATCGGCTGCCATGGTCGTGAAAAATACAAACGACCACATCATCTTTTTTCAAACTACCTTTTAATTGTATTAAGCCTTGTAGACAACTACCTGCGCTATATCCACAAAATAACCCTTCTTCCTTTGCGATTCTTCTGGCCATTATTGCTCCAGCCTTGTCGGTTACTTTTTCAAAAGCGTCAATGTATCTTTTATCATAATTGGCAGGAACAAAATCTTCACCAAAACCTTCACTTATATAAGGATAAACTTCATTTTCATCGACTTCGCCCGTATCAAAATACTTCTTCAAAAGAGAGCCATAACTGTCTATTGCCCAAACTTTTATATCGGGATTCTTTTCTTTTAAATATTTTCCCGTTCCGACAATTGTTCCGCAGGTTCCGGATGCTACGACCAGATGGGTAATTTTTCCTTCGGTTTGCTCCCATATTTCAGGTCCGGTTTGTTCATAATGTGCTTCACTGTTAGCGAGATTATCATATTGATTTACATACCACGAATTAGGAACTTCCTGGGCCAGCCTTTTTGATACGGAATAGTAGGAGCGTGGATCATCAGGTTCCACGTTTGTCGGGCACACAATAACTTCTGCTCCAACCGCTTTCAAAATATCTGCCTTCTCTTTTGATTGTTTATCAGTCGTGGTAAAAATACATTTATAGCCCTTAACGATTGCCGCAAGAGCCAATCCCATACCGGTAGTGCCGGATGTGCCTTCAATAATCGTCCCACCAGGTTTTATCTTTCCTTCCAGTTCAGCCACCTCGAGCATTTTTACGGCCATCCGGTCTTTAATCGAATTACCCGGGTTGAAATATTCCACTTTTGCCAAAACGGTGCAAGGCAAGTCTTTGGTGATCTTATTTATTTTGATAAGTGGCGTATTACCGATCGTTTCTAAAATGCTGTTCTTCCACATGAATATTATTTTGTGCTAAGATAAAAAAAATAGGGGAGCGTAAATTTGAAAATTATACAAAGACCAATATGTCCTTCTTTATTTATTCTGAAAAAATAATTAGTAAAAGAACAAATATTGAAGTTTTCTATTTGAGCGGGTGTAAAATCATTTGTTAGAAACATGCTGAATTGCCGGTTTCATTAATTCTAAAGCTTTTATTATTGTCGGATCATAAGAATTGTTCACTTCATAAAATCCTTCAGTACGCCAAATTTCGCGGGCGGTCAGTACTTTTATTTGTCTCTGCAAAATGGCTCTTTCGGATTTATTCTCAGGGTTTAATTTGATCGAATCACTTTGCGCATAGTGTTTCAACTCGTTCAATGTTTCGTTGGACACGATATATTTTTCATTAAAAACCCGGGGAGAGGAAAATTGTTGAAATTGTTTTCTATGCCGTAAAAAATTTAGGTAAACAAATCTGCTCAATGTGCCTGATACCAAAGCATCCATGATATTTTTAGAAAATAAAGTAGTGTCATAAGGCACAAAAACATCTGGCGTAATGCCGCCTCCGCCGTATAGAACTTTACCTCCTGAAGTGGTATATTTCTTCTTGTTTGTATGCTTTATCGAGTCTAATGAGGTCATTTCGCCGTCTTTGAAACGATCAATCAGATCGTGATCATAAGCATCAATCCCTTCACTGTAAGACTTTTGTATACTTCTTCCAAGTGGTGTATAGTATCTGGCAACAGTTAACCGAAGCCCCGATCCATCGCTTAACTCATATTGTTCCTGCACCAATCCTTTACCAAAACTTCTTCTCCCAACGATTGTTGCGCGTTCCCAATCCTGCAAAGCCCCAGTCAATATTTCACTGGCTGATGCGGTTCCTTCGTCAATCAACACAATTAAACTCCCTTTTTCGAAAGCTCCTTCTTTTTGTGCATGATACTCTTTTTTTGAAGAATGAGCTCCTTCGGTGTAGGTGATGAGTTTTTGATCGCTTAGAAATTCATCGGCAATATTTGTGGCTTCTGTAAGGATGCCACCACCATTTTCGCGCAGATCAAGAATCAATCCTTTCATCCCGGCTTTCTGTAATTTAATTAAAGACTGCATGAATTCATCGTAGGTAGTTTCAGAAAATTTATTCAACCTGATATATCCAACTGTATCAGCAATCATGTATGCAGCATCCAGACTATAAAGAGGTACAGGACCGCGGGTAATAACAATTGATTTCAGTAATCCATCTCTGAAAATTGTAAGGGTCACTTTTTTACCCGCATCGCCACCGATAAGTTTTCGCAATTTTTGCGAGGTAATTTTTTTTGCAGCAACTACAGAATCGTCCACTTTTATAATTTGGTCACCAATGAGAATACCTGCCTTTTCCGAAGGTCCTTTTGCCAGCACATTAACCACATTCACGGTATCATGAATAATGTTAAATTCTATTCCTACACCAAAAAATTGTCCTTCCAGATCTTCATTCGCTTGTTTTAATGCCTGTGCTGGCAAATAAACAGAATGAGGATCTAGTTTGGAAAGAATCATTTGGATTGCCAAATTTCCAAGTGAATCTACATTTTCATTATCTACATATTTCCTTTTAATCAGATCAAGAACCTGCTGGACCGGTCTTTCTTTTTCTACGAAAAAAATCCCATGATCCGGCATATTCCCTTTGATTCTGTAACCGATAAACATGCCTGCAATCATGCAAATACTTAACAGCAAAGGCAACCAAACCTGTAACTTTTTATTGCGCATATTCTTCTTTGTTCTATTTTTATTTTTTTGAGTGCAAATTTCCTCAATAAAGACGATAAAATGATATCTTCTACAAAATTGATTGCTGATAGCGGGTCTACAAAAACTGAATGGTGCCTTTTAAAAAATGATAAACCAACGCTTTTCACTTCACAGGGAATGAGTCCCTATTTCGTAAATGCCAGTCAGGTAGAAAGCATTCTGCAGAATGAAGTTTTTCCTTATTTGGGGAAAAACAAGATTGATGAAATTTACTTTTATGGGACAGGATGTAAAAACCCGACCAATTCGAGGATGTTCAAAAAAATATTCCTTAAATTATTTCCGGATTCCTTTGTTCAGGTTGACAATGATCTTTCCGGGGCTGCTAAAGCGCTTTGTGGAAATGAGAAAGGGATCGCCTGTATTTTGGGCACAGGATCAAATTCATGTTACTATAATGGAAGTAAGATTGTAAAAAATAGTCCGGGTTTAGGGTTTATTCTGGGTGATGAAGGCAGTGGAGCTTATCTCGGCAAAAAAGTAATCCA
>JBDSBN010000412.1:0-2717 GCA_039921585.1 Ginsengibacter sp.
AAACTTCGGCCGTAATTCGTTTCTCTTTTAATGGGATGCTATTTGTAAAAAGCTCCAATTCTTTGGCTGTAGAAATATGTAATATATGTAAACGACTGTTATATTTTTTAGCGAGGGAAACAGCAAAAGAGGAGGAAGTGAAACAGGCATTTTCGTCCCTTATAATGGGATGATCCGACGCAGTTAAAGATGATTTGCTGTCTTTTATTCTTGCATAATTCTCTTGAATAATTTTCTCATCTTCACAATGAGTAGCAATTAATAACTGGCTGTCTTTAAAAATTCTGTTCAGGGCATTTTCATTATCCACTAACATATTTCCTGTGCTGCTGCCCATAAAAATTTTTACTCCGCAAATATCTTTTTTGAACCGATTGGCCTTCAAAACTTCTTCAGCGTTTGTATTACTCACTCCCATAAAGAAGGAATAATTAGCCAGGGAAGTATGACGGCCAATGGAGTATTTATCCTCCAAAAGATCTAAAGTGAGTGCATTGGGGATTGTGTTGGGCATTTCCATGAAAGAGGTGACACCTCCGGCTACTGCGGCTTTGCTTTCAGTATAGATAGTCGCTTTATGTGTTAATCCGGGCTCCCGGAAATGGACCTGATCATCGATCACTCCAGGTAACAGATGTTTTCCCTGACCGGGAATTTCTGTTACTTTTCCTTTTACATCAATCGAGTTGTCGATTCTTTCTATTCGTCCGTTTTTTATAAAAACATCTTTAATTTCAATTTTATTTTCATTGACTACAGATGTCTGTTTAAAGAGATAATTTTGCATAACTTGAAATTAAATATTTAATAACCCAACCGATGCAAATTATTAAAAGACTGGCGTTTCTTATGGTACTATTTTTTTACCATAATCTATCTGCTCAAACTACCTTTCTTCCGGAAGATTCGAAAGAATATCAATTAATGGACCGGCTGGAAATTAAATACGGTAAAAATACTGATCTTATTTTTTCTACCCTAAAACCTTATAGCCGTCGCTCTTTAGTGCAGCAGGCAGAATGGATTGACAGTATTAATCGTCTGGAAAGTATTGGTCTTACTGCCGTGGATAAATACAATCTTCATTCACTTTTGATGAATAATTCTGAATGGGTTACCGGTTCTAAGGAAAGTTTTCAAAGTAAGAAACCCATTTTAAAAAACTTTTACACAACCAAACCAAATTTGCTGGAAGTAAATGTGAAAGATTTTTTTCTGGCAGTGAATCCGGTGTTGTCTTTACAAGCCGGAAAAGAATTCGGAAATGATCAGTCGCTATTTTATAATAAGCGCGGAATTACTGCCCGGGGTAAGATTGCCAATAAAATTGGTTTCTCCACCAGCATTACGGATAATCAGGAGCGTGGACCGGAATTTTTTAATGATCGGGTAAGGGAGAATCGTGGAATGCCTGGCGCCGGATTTTACAAGCAGTTTAAGAATGGAGGATATGATTATTTTGTAGGGAATGGTTATCTAACATTTAATGTCACAAAATATATTGACGTCGCTTTTGGGTATGATAAAAATTTTATTGGGGAAGGATATAGAAGTCATATGTTGGATAATGCAGGGAGTGATTATTTGTTTTTAAAATTAAATACGAAAATCTGGAAACTGAATTATCAAAATATATTCATGGAATTGATGCCCCAGTTTCGTAAATCCGGAGATGTTTTATTGGATCGTAAATATGCAGCAATGCATCATTTGAGCATGGATGTCACTAAATGGTTGAATGTAGGATTGTTCGAAGGGATTGTCTTTGGCAGAGAAAACCGGTTTGACTTTCAATATTTAAATCCGATCATATTTTTGAGACATATTGAAGGTACTGTTGGCAGCCCTGATAATGCTCTTGCGGGTGTGGATTTTAAAGCGAATGTGGCTAAAACGTTTCAGGTGTATGGTCAGTTAGTTCTGGATGAATTTCAAAAGAGCGAGATCACTAAATCCACCGGATATTGGGCCAATAAATATGCATTGCAATTGGGTTTAAAATATGTAGATGCTTTTACAATAGATAATTTGGATGTCCAGCTGGAAGCAAACGCTGTCCGTCCGTTTATGTATTCTCATTACGACTCTACTGCTAATTATACGCATTATAATCAAATGCTTGCTCATCCATTAGGTTCTAATTTTAATGAAGTAATTGGCATATTAAATTATCAGCCATTTCCTAAAGTGCATGCAAATTTCAGAGCCATCTATTACATGAAAGGTCTCGATTTAAATGGTGAGAATTTTGGAGGAAATCCGTTCGAATTATATACTACTCGGACAAATAATTACGGATACTTTATAGGTGGCGGTGATAAAATAAAAGTACTGAATGCCAATTTGAGACTTGGGTATGAATTCAGAGAGAATTTATTTCTGGAAACGAATTTTTTATACAGAAAACAAACTGCGGTAGATCCTGTGAATATGTTTTCAATAGGATTAAGATGGAATGCTCCATTGAGGAATTATGATTATTAGGTTTGGGGGCGATGAGCTGTGAGCTATGAGCATTGAGCTATGAACCATTGAACCATTGAACCATTGAACCATTGAGCCATTGAACAATTGAACCATTGAACCATTGAGGTATAATACTGAAAAATGGTTGGTAAAATCCTTTGTAATATATAATGGGCAAGGGTTAGAAAGAAGTTTAGTGAAAGCCGTTTCACTAAACTTTTTTTGTATAATGAAAAATCAAAAAAAAACGC
>JBDSBN010000413.1:0-9580 GCA_039921585.1 Ginsengibacter sp.
CCATTACAGATAGTTGCTCAGTCGCTATCCTCTCCCGGAATTGACATTATAATTACTATAGGTGCCTCCATGGCCATGCTGGGCGTGTTATTGAGCCAAATTTTAGGCATCAGCAGAATGATGCTGGCAATGGGAAGAAGGCATGACCTGCCCCCTTTTTTTAAAAACATCCATTCAAAATACAACGTTCCACATATAGGAATTCTTTTTTCAGGAATAATTATTTTGGTATTGACGATGTTTGGAAGTTTTGACTTTATTGTAAGGGCTGCCACGTTTACTATTTTATTGTATTATGGCATTGCTAATATCGCAGCTCTGAAACAGCCTGATGAAGAAATAATGTATCCCAAATTTATTCCGATAGCAGGGCTGGCGGGTTGTATCATTCTGTCCGTTTCACTTCCATGGGAGGTTATTTTATCAGGAATCGGCATTCTCTTTATCGGATTTATCTTACGATTTTTCAACCAGAGAATCTTTTCCAGATAAAAATAAAATCTTCTTAAAGTTTTTTCTTGTGTAACCCATGTTACATATAACCTTAATAAAAAGAGCATCTTTGCAGGCCTTATCTAAAATCTTAATAAAACCGATATAGAACTATGATGGAATTTTTAAAGCAACCCTGGGCCTGGTATGTGGCGGGACCTCTGATTGGACTAACTGTTCCTACTCTATTGATCATTGGAAACAAATCATTTGGCATCAGTTCTTCCCTCCGGCATATTTGCGCTTCGTGCCTGCCGGCAAACATTCCATACTTTAAATACAACTGGAAAAAAGAAATCTGGAATTTAGTTTTTGTGTTGGGAATATTTTTGGGCGGGTTTATAGCAATGACTTTTTTAGCAAACCCAAACCCGGTTGAAATGAATCCAAAACTAGTTACGGAATTGAGCACCTATGGCATTACCAATTTCAATCATTTAGTCCCCTTGGATATCATGAATTGGTCCTCCTTATTTTCGCTGAAAGGATTCTTTTTGATGGTCGTAGGCGGTTTCCTGGTGGGATTCGGAACACGCTATGCAGGCGGCTGTACAAGCGGACATGCAATTATGGGGATTTCCACTTTACAGGTTCCTTCCATCATTGCTACCATCTGTTTTATGGTTGGTGGATTCATTATGGCAAATTTATTCTTGCCTATTATTCTTTCTCTATAAAAAACTATTATGCCTGAAGTAATTGAAAAAAATACCGACTTTGAAGTCAGATCTCTGGATGCAATTTGTATCAATGAAAGTCAGATAGAACATAAATGGTATCATAATATAAAATACCTGATTGTAGGAGTTTTATTTGGAATCATCTTCGTAAAAGCGGAAGTAGTGAGCTGGTTCCGCATTCAGGAAATGTTCCGCCTGCAATCATTTCATATGTATGGAATTATTGGGAGCGCTATAGCCACTGCTTTAATTTCTGTTTTGTTGATCAAGAAATTTAATATCAAAACTATTTATGGAGAAGATATTGTGTTTCATCCAAAAAAATTCAACAAAGGACAGATCTATGGCGGATTATTATTTGGATTTGGATGGGCATTAACCGGAGCTTGCCCGGGGCCACTTTTCGCTCAGATTGGTACCGGAGCAACTGTTATCATCGTTACATTATTAAGTGCCGTTGCAGGAACCTGGGTTTATGGACGATTCAGAGAAAAACTTCCCCACTAAGAAGATTAGATCAGAAATTAAAAATCGGAGTTCGTCGTTTAAAGTTGATTATTTAATGCAGAATTCTAAGACAGGCACTGCAATCGAATGCGATTGAATTTTATCAATCTTCTACTTCCACAATAACCTCCACCTCTACGGCAATATTTCCCGGAAGGGAACTCATTCCAACCGCTGAACGGGCGTGTTTTCCCTTGTCTCCAAACACTTCCTCCATCAGGTCAGAGAATCCATTTATAACTTGCGAATGAGCAGTAAAGTCCTGCGCACAATTGACCATTCCAAGCACTTTGACAATGCGCTTTACTTTTTTAAGATCGCCGAGTTCATTCTTCAAAACGGCAATTTGATTAATCGCTACCAACCGTGCAGCAGCAATACCTTCTTCGATGGATAGCTCCTGTCCAACTTTTCCTTTAATGAAAATTCCATCTGCACCTGTGGGGCCTTTACCGGATAGAAAAAGAAGATTTCCGGTTCTGACAGCATGAACAAGACTTGCCGTTGGAGGTTTTATTTCAGGTAAAATAATGTTTAATTCTTTTAATTTTTTTTCAGGATCCTGAGCCATACCTGCAGCGGATAAAGCAAAACTGAATATTGTCATTAGAAAGAATGGTTTCATCATATAAATTTATTCGGAAGTGATCATTGTGAAGAATCTATCTGAAAGTTAGTAAGAACTGATGGAATAAACAGGTCATTTCTTGACAGCAATATGAGAAAGAATAATTCCTGTAGCAACCGCAGCATTTAACGATTCCGCATTCCCAAACCGGGGTATGGTTATTTTATGAGTAGCTAATTGAAATAACTCAGAATGAATTCCCTTCGATTCATTTCCTATCATGATGACACCTTTTTTTATATTTCCCATTTCAAATACAGAATCTCCTTCTAAAGCAGCCGTATAAAGGGAAACACCTTTATTATTTTGAAGAAAGGAAAATAAATCTGTATAAAAAATGCTTACTCGCGCAAGGCTTCCCATAGTCGACTGAACCACCTTGGGGTTGTAGCATTCCACGCTGTTATGACTACACACCATCTGATCAATACCAAACCAATCTGCAATCCGAATGATAGTTCCCATATTTCCAGGATCCTGCAGATCATCCAGCATCAAAGTAATTTTTCCGGCTAATGGAGGAGCGTCATTTCCAGACAACTGTTTAAAAACACCCAATACCTTATTCGATGTTTTTAATAAAGAAATACTTTGCAATCGATTAGGCTCTACCTCAAAAACCATATTTGGATCCATACCTGAAAGCAACAATTGATGATTAACAAGCCAATCCCTTTCCGCTACGATAATTTCACAATTGAATTTTTTTGTGGTTAAAAATTCTTCCACCACCTTTGGGCCTTCGGCTATAAAGGATTTCTCTTCATCTCTGAATTTTTTATAGCTTAAACTTTGAATATATTTGGCAATCTTTTTAGTCAACATGGCTCTACATTATGAAAGGAATCCTACTCCCTAAAATACCTTATTATTATTTACTGCCTATTATAGCAATGATGATTTTGTCTGGCTGCTCTACCGCTAAAAAATATTCAGGCATTACAGGGGTCAGAAATTACCCACATAACAAACCATTTATTTTTAAAAATAATATAGATCTAAAAACCGAAGGAGCTTCTAAAGATGAAAAAATCCAAATCAGAAGCAGATTAAATAATCAGATCACTGATAGCGCAAGGGTCAAAATTAAGGATGTTGTATTTATATTTCACACTATTAACCGGCCACCTGCATTTGATTCGGCAAATATTTTGAAATCGGTCAAAAATATGGAAGGTTCCCTAAAGAATCTTGGTTACTACAATCCACTGGTAAATTATCGTTTTGATACCGTTGTGCGAAAAAATGGCGAACAGGAAAGGATCATTACTTATTATGATGTGGTTACCGGCAAACGCACTCTGGTAGACACGTTAGCCTATATATTTGATCATCCGGAATTAGAAAAACTGGCGCTGGATTCAAAAACTGAAACGTTTCTGCCAAAGAATTCTCCGATTTCTAAAAGTGCCATCAATGCCGAAAATACCCGACTAGTCAATATTTTCCGGAATCATGGGTATTTTAAATTTACTGCAGATGATATCCGGGTTACCGGCGATACGTCTATTGAGGCATTAACAACCATATCGGAAGATCCTTTTGAACAATTGAGGTTGCTTGCAGAAGCAAGTGAAAAAAGAAACAAGCCGACTATCAGAATCGGTTTTCAATTAAATAAATCCTCGGACAGCTCGAAACTCCAAAAATTCTACATCAATAATATTTATATTTTACCGGATTACAGACCTGGTGACTTCTATCTTGATTCAGGTTTAAACACAAATGTTTATAAAAATTTTACCGTTAAATATCATGAGAATTTATTCCGCCCCGGATTACTCAGAAATAAACTGTCGATAAAAAAAGGTGATGCATTTAATCAAAACAATTATTCAAAAACCATGAATAATTTTTACAAAATAGGTGTTTGGGAAAGTCCGAATATTGATATCATCGAACAGAAAGATACAAACCTATTAGACATTGTAATCAAATTAGCTCCATTAAAAAGATATGGTTTTGAAGGAAATATTGAAATGAGTTATTCTGCTAATAACAACATCAGTAATTTAACCACCACCTCATCCGGTAATTTACTTGGACTATCAACCAACTTTTCATTGACAGATAGAAATTTTATCCGGTCCGGCATTCGTTTGACGAATTCCATTAAATTGGGATTAGAATTTAATACCTCCAAAAGAAACAGCAGAGGAAATTTTATTAATAGTAACGAGATTACGTATTCTAATACGCTCCTATTCCCAAAACTCACCTTTCCTTTTACCTATTATAATCAACGAAATTGGTTGACCAATCAATCTTTTATTAATACAAATGTATCTCTGGTAAATAGAATTGACTTCTTTAATCAGCAGATTTTTAATACTTCATACGGATTCAATTTTTCAAAAAAAGAAAACAGATTATGGAGCCTGAAAATTTTCAATTTTGATTACCGGCGCATTTATAATCGCTCAGCCGCATTTGATGAAACTTTAAGAGAAAATCCGTTTTTAAGATATTCTTTTAATACCGCCCTGGTAATGGGTATGGGGTTAAGTCTTAATCAGGCATTTCCGAATAGGAGAAATCCAAATATCATCCATACGTTTAAAGCAAATATTGAAGAGTCCGGTCTATTATGGGGCGTGCTAAAGCAAGGTAGCCGTTCAGCTCAAACCGGCAATTTTTTCAATAAATATTTGAAAGAATTTATAAAAATGGATGCAGAATATACCTATACGATCAAGCATTCAAAATCGGCTATTGTTTTTCGCACATTTGCAGGTGTAGGTATCCCCATTTCCAAAAGCGATACGACCCTTCCCTTTTTTAAACAATACTTTGGAGGAGGTCCTAACAGCATGCGCGGATGGCCTGTAAGAGGCATTGGAATTGGTGGACAAAAATTAGCTCCTTATCAAAATTCCGGCGCACGTTTTAATGATCGCACCGGCGACATACAATTAGAAGGAAATGCAGAATATCGTTTTGATGTAGCGCCTATGTTTTCCAACGCCATCCTTTTTAAAATGGCATTTTTTGTAGATGCAGGAAATATCTGGAATTTTAAAAATACCCGACCGGACGGATTAACAGATACAACACAATTTAAGTTTGATGCACTGTATAAGCAGCTCGGTGTTTCATCGGGAGTAGGATTCCGTTTCGATTTTAATTACTTCCTTTTAAGGTTTGATGTTGGCTTCCGATTTAAACGTCCGGATATTTATGAAAATGGCGGCTGGCAATTACCAGCAATTAATTTTCGAAATTTATTTGGGTCCGCTACTAATAATAGAAAATGGAGGTACGAAAACTTTAATGCGACGATTGGGATAGATTACCCCTTCTAACGGAAGCAATGTTTTACCACTCATAGAAATAAATATACCTTTTTGTAAAATATATTTTTAAGTTCCGGAAATTGTTAATATATTTAACTAATCATTTACCAAAAGAATAATTGCTTCCATCCTCAACAACCATAGAAATAATAGGATACTATTTCATAGTAAATTTTTATTAGAAAATAATTATTGTCCTAAGATTGAAGAACCACTACCATCTAGGGGGTTGTTGAAGACAACCCTTTTGTTATTTTAATCCTTCGTCCGACAGGAAAAAGTGGAAAATTTTATTATCAAAATTGCAAAAGCATTATTCCAAAGTCATACATAGATATGCCCCTGGGAAGCAAATAAAATCCAGATAAAATTTAAAACAGCTGATGGAAGGTCTGGAATCTACTAGTTTCCAATAACTATCTTTTCTTCAGTTATTTCCTTTTCTTCATTTCTTAATGACTTATCAAAAAAGAAAGCTGCAACAGGAATTAATGAAATAATAAACGCCTTCATTGATTTAACAAAAGACCAGTTTCGGTCAAATTTTACAGAAACGAGAGCCAGAAGATATAAGATAAACAGGAGTCCGTGTACCCAACCGGTATATTTTACATAAATCTCCTGGCCGGCTAAATATTTTAACGGCATAGCAATAAATATCAGTAACACATAGGAAATACCTTCAGCAATAGCTACTAACCTGAAACGGCCTAGTGGAGTATTTGAAAATTTAAACATAATTAAATTAGTATTAGTAATTTGGATGGCTGCAAAAGTACCTTCAAATGAGCAACAAAAAAACCGTAAACAATACTTTAGCAAATAAATAAATGGTTTAATCTAGTCAAATTTCCACTGCTTAGATTTATAAAATCCCGGAGTCCGATTTTTTAAATACAAATAGGAATCGCGTCCAAAAACAGAATGTATTATTTTATTCGCATTGCATAAATAGAATAAAAAAAAGCGCTCCTAAATAGAAACGCTTTTTTTCTGTTGTTGTTTATAGTTCTATGCACTATCTCTTAAAGCTCTCACCTGATTGTGTGCTCTCAAAAGTTCATCATATTGTTTTTGAATATTTGATACTGCATCCATAGATAACTCTGCTCTATCGGCCAGCACATCTTCATAAGCTTTTTTAGCGACGTCTTCTCCGTATTCGCAGGAAGATAAAACCTCTTTTCTGTTATTGGAAGAAAGAGCGTTTTTTATGTCCATCCATACGCGATAGAATTTACCGGATATTCTCGTTTCATCTCTGTCCGGCGTATCCTCAGATGCGGGTACTAGACTTCTCAATTCTGCATTATTTGCTTTACTCTGTAAACTGTATTGAGAAAATAAATCTTTCAAATCTGCATCTTCTACCTGTTCCAGAGCTTTTTGATATCCCTCATACCGGTCATTATTAATAATAATTAAGTCGTTTAAAGCATGAGTGGTTTTTTCACTAATTGTTTCCATAGTATTTAAATAATTTAAAATGATTAATTGATGCTCTCTTAAATTCAAGAAACATACCAACCATCCTTTTAAACATAATAATCAATATCTATGATCTAATTGGATTAAAAAAATGGGAAATGACTATACGCATTTGTGGAATACTCTCCCATTTACGTATAAACCAAACTTTTTATTCAGGTAATTTCACCTCTTAATTATAGTTAAATAAAAGAAAATATGGATAACTAAAAGGTCTTCGGCAACAATAAATTATCTAATGAGCATAGAAGAACCTTTTAGAAAGTGTTTCTCACCCGTATCTGCATGTTGGTAACTAAGAGTCCAAACAAATATTCCGGAATCCTGGGGTTCGCCTTTGTATGTTCCATCCCATTTTTGCATCCAATCACGGGAGCTAAATATAACTTGTCCGGCCCGGTTATAAACCTGAAACAGCATATTATTTGCTTTAAATGCATTCACCGGATATAAATAATCGTTTATCCCATCGCCATTTGGAGTAAATGCAGTAGGAACAGCTAAATAACAGCTCTTAAGAACCTTTAGCTTTTGAAAAGCGGTATCCGAACATCCCATGTTGTTTGTTACGATTTGTCTGATTGTATATTCCTTTTCATAGACGGTTACAGGATATTTTTGAGCGGGTGGTGCTTTTGCATTACTAGTATTTCCGTTGTTGAAATCCCAGTTATATTTTACAATATTTCCGATCGATTTATCCAGGAATTTTGCGGAATCTTCCGGGCAAAGCATATTGATTGTTTCGAAGTTTGCCTTTAACGTATGATCCCAATCAAATACCTGAATTGTTGAATCAGAGCAAAAGCCATTTGAAACTTTTAGACGAATTGTTTTCTTTCCCGCATTTAAAAAATATCCAATGGCAGTTTGCTGTGTGCTATTACCGGCATAATCCATATCCCAGGACCATTGGTTCACTTTATTTCTTCCATCGTGCTGGAAGCGTAAAGTATCCACTTTACAACCATAAGAGATCGCTGTATTAAATCTTGCAGATACTGTATCCTTTACATCAAAAGTCAATTCTGACCCAAGCGGCACTTCCATACCACATTCGTCAATAATTGAATTTCCCAAACTTCCCGGCTGTAGAGTTATCCGATACGTTCCTTCATTTACGATTGGTTGTGCCAATTTAATATTTATAACACTTGTACTTCCATTCGTGCACACTCCTTCCGCACCGACCACATTAACAGGAAATGGACCAGTCACTTTAAAATTACTTCCATTTGAAGCGATCGTATTGCACTGAATTTGTTTTTTAAAAATAAGCTGTAAAGTTTGAGGAGCACAGGTTACCGCCGCCATACTGTCCATTGGCGTGGGCAAAAGAATGGATACTTTGAAAGGCAATGACCTTCCCACGGAAATACCTCTATCGCAGTTATCAATAATCGTATTATTATCGGACCCCGTTTTTATTGTTACAGAATAATTCCCGGCTGGTAAGGGAGTACTCAAAGTGAGTACCACAGAATCCGTATCAAATCCATTATTGCAACCAACACCAACAGCGGAAAGAATAGGGGTACCCGAAGAAATGGAAAAGTCACTTCCATCAAGAGCAATACTCTTGCACTTCATTTTCTTATTCAATTTGATATAAATTTTGGAAGCATCGCATGAGGTCGTCACGGCAGACATGTCCGGCATTTTGGGATCTGTAATACTAGCCGTGCCCCCTCCGAAAGATAATTTATATCCGCTTTGAGTATTTGTATAATGACTGACCAACAAAATATATTCCCGCCCTTTGACCAGTTGCGGCATTTTTGCAAAGCGGGGTTCTGTCCCGTTTTGCGCAGAGGCACATTGGATAAAATCAGCTCCACTCGCAGAAGTGCCGGTAGGCCCTGGATTTCCTGCCCAGTTTCCGGTAACTATAATGTTCCTGTTTGTAAATATCTGATCAGGATCAAGCCCTGTGATATCATAAAGCTGCCAGTCATAATCATCTTTTAAATCATTGGGAGTAATGACAAAACCCAATGTCCCGGATTCAAAACAAGTGAATTTATAAAAGAAGGGATTTTTATTCGCATAATTTGCCCCATCATTACAACCGGGCACATATAGATTATGAGAGCTGCATATTGGAACATTATTTTGCTCAAATACATTCGTTCCACAAACCGGAAATGCTGTCTTCGGAGTTTGCCCGGGAGTAGTACATTCCTGTGCTGCCAGTGAGGATGCCTGCAACATAAAAATAGCCGATAATATTAGCAGTCGCACTTTCATATTAAATTAATGACCGACAAAAATATTCATTCGCTGCAAACAGACCATAAAATTTTTCATTTGAAAATAACTGAAATTGTTTTCATTCCATATCTAGAGACAAACCAATTAATATTTGATTGTTTCCACAAAGAAATACGAAGCAGCTTCAGCTACTTAAATACCCGTTTAAGCCGATGCTTTTATCGGGTCAATAATCATTTTTGAAAGGATGATTTCCCAATCCTTTGCTTTTGCCTCCATCA
>JBDSBN010000414.1:0-4824 GCA_039921585.1 Ginsengibacter sp.
TTCAATTTCAACTTTTGCTTTTTCAAACATTCCTTCTTTTTCACCGTAGGATTTAAAAACCCTGGTGACAGAGCGCCGGAAACCTGATACGTGCGTACCACCTTCTATTGTATTGATATTATTTACATAACTAAAAAGGTGTTCTTGATAGCTTGTATTATAATTCATAGCTACCTCGACGGTCACATTATTTACCGGATCATATCCATCACAGTAAATTACGCTTGGTAATAAAGATTGCCTTCCTCCGTTTTTATCAATCAATTCTACAAATTCTACAATCCCTCCTTCGCTATGAAATGATTTTGTATACGTTATCCCTTCATCGTCCGTTTCACGTAAATCATTTAAAACGATCGTGATATTTTTATTTAAAAAGGATAGTTCTCTAAGACGACTTTCTAAAGTTTCCCGGTTATATTCAGAAACAATAAAAATGGAATTATCAGGCCAGAATTGAATGCTTGTCCCGGTTACTTCCGTATCGCCGATAACTCTTACCGGATATTGAGGAGCACCTTTCGCATATTCCTGCTCAAAAATTTTACCTTCTCTATTTACAGTTACATGAAATTTACTACTTAGAGCATTCACACAACTTACCCCTACTCCATGTAAACCGCCACTTACCTTGTATGTATCTTTATTAAATTTACCACCGGCATGAAGTACAGTCATTACAACTTCAAGAGCGCTGCGGCCCTCTTTTTTCATAATCCCGGTTGGAATACCCCGTCCATTATCCTGAACAGTGATAGAATTATCCTCATTAATTGTCACCGTAATCTTATCACAAAATCCTGCAAGTGCCTCATCAATGGAGTTATCTACTACTTCATATACCAGATGGTGAAATCCTTTATGTCCAACATCGCCAATATACATTGCCGGACGCTTTCTTACGGCCTCAAGTCCTTCTAAAACCTGGATGCTGTCTGCACCATAGTTTTCAACTTTCGGTGTGGTTATTTCTACTGTTTCTTCTGCCATAAAAATTGAGATAAATGATGTTTTTTGATCAAATAAAATAAGCTGCAAATTTACTAAAAAACAAGGGCATTTCCTAATAAAGTAAATGCTTATAGGCCCTTTATGAATAGTTTGTTAGTAACGGACCATTTCTTCCTCTATACCAAATGGGCAAAGGATAAAGAATCAGGTGCGATCACTCCATTATTCATAATTTTAACTTTTCTAAATAAGGAAACTGACATTATAAATGTCACATTCATAGACTGATCATTTAATCCCGATACAGAAAAGTTGTATCTTTGCAAAATTCTTATGGAATCTGTTCACAACATATTAGCTGTCGCATTAAATCATCCTGTTATGCAGGATGATTTGGAATTAGTACAGCATAGGTCGCAAAGAATACCGGGCACTGTTAAATATGTGATTAATCGGTATCGGAAGGCTTCAAATGTCATTCTGGATGATGTTTGCATGATGGTGTACAATTACGATAGCAATGATCGTGAAAACTCTTCCCTTGAGTTGGTTTTCTGTATCTCCGGCAACCGGTATTGTAAAGAAAAAGATGAAGAATGTAGCTTTTGCAAGCACTCCCAATCACATGATTGCGGCGAAATGGTGGATACAATTGATGTGGCCTGTTTCAGGTTTAATACGAATCATCTATCGCAATTTATTAAAGGATTAAAAACCACTTCTTTTTCAGAGAATATTTTAAATTTCAATTACACCACATCCTTTTCTAAAATAATGCCACTCTGTACTAAAACGCGGGCTATCTTAGACGGTTTGATGAACCATGAGTATACGGAAAGCATGGAAAATATCTTCATCAATGCACAAACCCAAATGCTATTATTATATAGCATGGATTGCATGGCAGGTGAAGGAGCAGAAGTGTTTGAATGTAAATTTCTGGCCAATGAAGCTGACCGTGAAAAAATTGCTTTGGCAAGGGAGATTTTGTTACAGCATATAGGCGAACCACTTACAATCAAAGAATTAAGCCGCAAGGCAGCCATTAATGAGTGTTATTTAAAGAAAGGTTTTAAAGAATTATACGGCACCACAATTTTTGATTTTTTCCAGAGTCAACGGATGGAACATGCCAAGTATCTATTATATGAAAAAGGGCTAACTGTTACAGATGTATCTGCATCTCTTGGATATTCCTCTATTTCTCATTTTTCTACCGCGTTTAAGAAGCATACGGGTTTAAAACCCTGCGAATTACTTTTAAGGTAATTGACTTTGCCATCTTATTTGAATCTTTCCATCTTAAAATTCGTTGCATCATAAAATACCTGTTAATAATTTTTTCAAAGAGAAATTATTAACATTCGATTTAACAGGTTCTAGACCCATCTCCATATAAATCTTGCTGCCTTTTATTAGCTATAGGTACTTTTGACAATTACATGATAAAACTCTGAATTTTTGAGGTCACCTTTGCAGCATTTACATGCTACAAAGAATTATATATACAATAATCACCGCTGTTACCGTTATTTTCTTTTCGCCCTCCTTTGGACAAAACCAATCGGATTCAGCGCTTAAGAAAGTATTGGACGAGGTAGTAGTGACAGGGACCAGAACAGAAAATAAAGTTTCAAATTTACCATTACCCATACAAGTGATTTCTGCTAAAACAATTGCAGAGTCAGGATCTCAAAAATTACTGGACATTTTACAAATGCAATCCGGTTTAATGGTTGCCTCAAATCCTTTAGGTACCGCCTTAAAAGGATACCCGAATCCTTTTGGGGATGGTATTCAAATGCAGGGACTGGACCCTTCTTATACACTAATACTCATTGATGGCGAACCCTTAACAGGCAGAAATGCAGGTATAATCAATTTGGGTAGAGTAGCTGTAGGAAACATAAAACAAATTGAGATTTTAAGAGGACCTGCAACCAGTCTTTACGGATCTGATGCTCTTGCCGGAGTCATCAACATCATAACCCAGGATCCGGTAAAAAACAATGCCGAATTCCAGACTTATTATGGAACTAATAATACGCTTGGCCTGACAGCTTCTGCCAATCTGAAGTATGACAAATCCGCTCTGCAGCTTTTTGCAAAAAGATATAGCAGTGATGGGTACGATTTCGATAAAGACATTTATGGACAAACAGTGGACCCTTTTGTTGACTATGCATTACATGCCAAATATTTGTACCAAATAAATAACAATAGTGACCTGTTGGTTTCTACAAGGTATTCAACGAATATACAAATTAATAATTACCTGATCTACCCTAAGGATAAAGCACAGGCTGTAGATGGAAATACGATCGAAACAGATAAAAGCATTTACATTAGATATAAGCATATACTAAATCCCAAAATAAATTATACCGGTTCAATATATGCTACAACTTATAATAACAATGCAAGAGTTTATGAGAAAAACTCAACCATTCTTTTTGATCATATCCAACTCGACCAGTTTTTATTAAGACCTGAAATGCAGGTAAATATTGGAGAAAAACCAGGTTCGCTTTTAGTAACAGGAGTAGGGTATAATTTTGAAACGATTAATTCCACAAGATATTCAGAACCGGAGCGAATGAATTCCTGGTATATTTTTGGACAAAAGCAGTTTCAATTTAATAAGAAAACAAATTTTATTATTGGCGCCCGATATGATAAAAATGAATTATACCCCGCCCAATTAAGTCCCAAAATAGCTATCGCTCATAAATTCACTCCCGATTTTATTGTAAAAGCCAGCATCGGATCAGGTTTTAAAGCACCGGATTTTAGACAGCAGTTTTTAAACTTTGACAATAGTATGATTAGCTACACCATAATTGGGGCGCGGGAATTAGGAAATGTACTACAGAAATTAAAACAAAATGGGCAATTTGAACCAAATATAAACATTGAACCATATTTGGTTAACAAAGAATTGATACCAGAAAAGTCGATCGGTATAAATTTAGGATTTGATTATACGCATAAACAAAACACCGTATTTAAAGCAAACTTTTTCCGGAATGATATCACAAACCTGATTGAGTCATTCACTTTACCCTTCCGCACGATCGACAACCAAGGGTTCTATTCTTATATGAATGTAAATAAAGTTTTTACCACCGGGGTGGAAACGAATTTCTCTCATCGATTTGATGATCGTTTTTCTTTTTTTGGAGGATATCAATACCTGGTCGCGAAAGACAAAGAAGTGTTGAGAAAGATTAAAAACAAGGAAATGTACCGTCGTGATCCGGTGACAAGAGAAACAACTCTGGTAGAAAAAAATGAGTATAAAGGTTTATTTAATCGCAGTAAACATTCAGGAAATATAAGCCTTCGTTATTTTGTCCCAAAATTGGATGCTTCTGCTTTTATAACTGCAAAATATCGCGGCCGTTTCGGATATAATGGAGATGATTTTCAAAATGGAAATGCCATACTGGATGATGACCGGGAATTCATTTCAGGATTCACTTTACTTAATGCTACCCTAACTAAAAAATTAGGTAAAAAACTGGAAATACAGGGTGGAATTGAGAATATCCTTAATTATACTAACAAGCTTCAAATGCCTGGACTCTATGGCAGAAGCTTCTTTATAAATTGTAATCTAAAACTCGAAAAATAAATAATAAATGAAAACAATCAAATTAAGTCTTCTGTCCTTTGTTGCCCTGGTGATGGGTTTTGCCTCTTGTAAAAAAGATCAGGAAGTAGTAAAAGAAACAAAAATCATTAAAACAGATTCCATCCGGGTGAATATGAATATGAGAGGAGGCCTTTACACTTTTTTCAGTTTAAAAGATGGGCAAGTAGTGGCAAACACCGATTCTAATTCTGTTAAATGGGATTTTGGAATGCGCTTCG
>JBDSBN010000415.1:0-16114 GCA_039921585.1 Ginsengibacter sp.
CTTTATTAAATAAACGGTTGATGAAAGTGCATTTGAAAGGAGATGACCTGGATGAGACGGTTGCTGCCTACATGATTGTCATTGCTAACGCCAGTAAATATGGAACAGGAGCTGTCATTAATCCGGAAGCTGTCACAGATGATGGGGTCTTTGAATTGGTGGTTGTCCGGAGAATTTCTTTTTCTGAATTCATTAAATTATTCTGGAGTTATAAATCCTTTAATCCGCGAAGTGTGGAAATTTTTGAAACGAAAAGTGTTGAAATTAGTTCCAAAAGAAATGTCCGGTTCCAAATTGATGGAGAATATAAAGGGAAAGTCAAACACGTCCGGGCACAAGTTGTTCCGGCAGCCCTAAATATTTTGGTACCGGAGAATACGGCGTAAAGGTGCATATAACGTTTAGGCAAAGCCTCCACATTTCTTTCCAAATTTTTTTGTGATGAACAATGAAAAAAGGCAACCTCAATCAAGAAGTTGCCCTCCTTAACCGAAAAACACTAAAACACACCATTGGTTAAGTCATTAAATATGTTGTATGGCCACTGTCCACTGAATGATCAAACACGTATTTAATCATTTAAACGGACGAAACTTTGATACAATTTATATTTCGGGCCAATTAGAAATTCCTAAATTATACTTAGGAATCTGTAGAGTTATAGGTAAATTAAAGGTCAAGGTAATGATTTTAATTTGTATTATGTATAATTTACTTTAAACCTAAAAACTAATCAGATATCGGGAATATATAGAATACTATGCGACGCAGTTCCCAAAAAACATTTCAGGTAGAACAAGCTATCTCTCAGTTTGAGCGGCCTTTCACAGTTTTCCTTCTGAATAAAAAATCGTACGGGCAAATAAGTTGTTATCGGTTTCGAAGAGGAAATTCTTAAGCAAAAGGATAAATAAATTTACCTCCGGAGATCCGGAGGTTTAGATTTGTCCAAAGATTATCTCTGTAGAGAAGTTGCTGGATTTTGCTATTTAAGTTATTGAACAGTTTTGTATATGTATCCGGCACCTTGACGGAAATTTCAGGTAAGCTCGAAAATAGATTCTATTAATAAATCACTTCAAAATTCTTTGTTTCTGTCAGGATGTTTTTTTATTCAAATTATTTTCAATGACTCTTATTGGCATTTTGTAAAGGATTTGCAATGATTAATATCGCAACAATCTACTCAACGCATCGATTACTTTTTGTGAATTAGGCAACATGGCATTCTCTAAAACTACGTTCATTGGAACAGCCGGTAAATCCATTGCACCCAAAACTTCTACCGGGGCATCCAGGAAGCGGAAACACTGTTTAGAGATTCTGCCGGAAAGAGCCTCCGCAAATGAATTGTTTTGTTGTTCTTCTGTAAGTACCAGACATTTTCCATGACTTTTTACTACATCAAAAATCAATTCTTCATCCAAAGGGAATAAGGTGCGCAAATCCACAATTTCAATTTGACCCGGAAAGGATTTCGCCGCAGCTTTTGCCCAGTACACACCCATTCCGTAGGTAATAATACAGCAAGTGTCTCCATCCTTTATTTTATTCTCTTCTGCTTTTAAAATCACATTTCCTTTGCCCAGAGGTAATATATAATCTGAAGATGGCTCCACAGATTTTGCCTCTTCGGTTCCAGGAACCTTGCTCCAGTAAAGACCTTTATGTTCGAGCATAATTACCGGATTAGGATCCAGAAAGGCCGCTTTCATCAACCCTTTCATATCTGCCGAATTAGACGGGTATACGATTTTAATTCCTTTAATAGAAAGCAGTAAAGTTTCTATACTTCCGCTGTGATACGGACCACCACCGCCATAAGCGCCAATGGGCACCCGGATTAATGTTTGAACAGGGAATTTTCCGCAGGTTAAATAACAGCTTTTAGCCACCTCTGTGGCTAATTGATTCAATCCGGGATAGATATAATCTGCAAATTGAATCTCCACAATTGGTTTCACTCCCGTGGCACTCATACCTGCTGTAGAACCAATGATATATGCCTCCTGAATAGCCGTGTTAAATACCCGATGATCTCCGAATTGATCTCCAAGTGTAGCAGCCTCACGAAATACTCCGCCAAGTCTTTTGCCTACATCTTGTCCGTATAATACAGCCTCCGGGTATTGCTGCATAATTTCCCGAATGGCAAATAATGCAGCATCTACCATCACTACCTTTTCCTTTCCTTTTGGAGCACGCTCACCCGTTTCATGAATAATAGTGGTTGGAGCAAAAATATGTTCTGCTACTGTTTCCGGATCGGGATCCGGTGCTGCTACGGCTTTTTCAAATTGTTCATGAATGGCTTGGGAAACGATCGTCTCAATTTCATGCAGATCTTCTTCTTTAAATCCATAATCAAGCATTCTTTCTTTTAATTTTAGAAAAGGATCTTCTTTTTTATGTTTTAGCAGGTCTTCTTCGTTCCGATAAAATTCTTTACGCACCCCGCTTGTATGATGCCCCAGAAGAGGAACAGTGGCATGAACCAGATAGGGTTTAGAGGTTTCCCTTACTTCCTTCACCACCTTTCTCATGGTTTTATAACTTTCTATAAAATCACTCCCATTAACTTTTATGCGTTCCAGTCCTATAAATCCTTTTGCATATTGGTAAGCGTTTGTAGTGCGGGCTTCTTTTGATGTAACACTAATTCCCCAATCATTATCCTGAACCAGATAAATGATGGGCAATTGCTTAAGAGCAGCCACCTGCAACGCTTCGCTCACCTCACCTTCTGTCATACTCGCATCACCAAGCGAACAAATAACAATTGGTCTTTCCCCGTTCTCTCCCATGATATAGGAGGTGGAATTGATGCTTTCTAAATATTGAAGTCCGTGTGCGATGCCGGTGGTGGGTATTGCCTGCATTCCGGTTGCACTGCTCTGATGAATAATAGTTGGTTTGCCCTCTCCCCGAAAATTGGGATGTGAATAATATTTGCGACCTCCTGTAAAAATATCCTCTCCTTTCGCCAGCAATTGCAGCATTAGAGTATAAGGAGAAAAACCCATTCCAAATAACATACTTTCATCCCGGTAATAGGGACTTACAAAGTCACACGGTAGCAGTTGAAATGCTGTAGCAAGCTGAATGGCCTCATGTCCTCTGGAAGTGGAATGCACGTATTTACAGATGGATCTGTTTTCCTCATATTTTTTTGCCATTGAGCTCACAGCACACATCAGCCGATAGGCTTCTAATAATATTTCTTTATCTATCATAATTATTCATCTGCTTTTTCGGGTGAATTGTATGAGCAATTCGTTCTCCGGATTTCCTTTTCCGATTAACATCTGAAAAGGGAAAAAGGTAATCTTTGAAATGGATTTCTCAAAACTACTTCGCTGCTGCGCTATTTCCTTTTTACAAGGATGTTCTTTTTAATGAAAATAACTCAAATTGGTTTTGGGGGTCAGAGTCAGTACACTTTCATATATCAGGTGAATAGTATTCTCTATATCATCTTTATGTAACATCTCCACAGTGGTATGCATATATCTCAAAGGGATAGAAATGAGTGCTGATGGACATCCGTCATTGGCATAAGCAAAGGAATCTGTATCTGTACCAGTGCTGCGACTGACAGCTTGCAATTGTACCGGAATTTTATTTTTCTTCGCTACACCTTCAATCAATTCCAATAATTTATTATGAACCGCAGGTCCGTAAGTTAGTGCCGGTCCTTTTCCGCAGGAAGTATCTCCCTGAACCATTTTGTTGATCATTGGCGTATTGGAATCGTGGGTCACATCGGTAATGATAGCCACATTTGGTTTAATTCGGCGGGCAATCATTTCCGCTCCGCGTAATCCGATTTCCTCCTGCACGGCGTTCACGATATACAATCCAAAAGGCAATTTCTTTTTGTTTTCTTTTAGTAAGCGGGCAACCTGCGCAATCATGTATCCCCCGATGCGGTTGTCGAAAGCTCTGCCGATATAATTGCCATAAGTAATCTCCTCGAAGCCATCATTGTAAGTAACTACCGAGCCAACATGAATGCCCAGATCTTCTACCTCTTTTTTATTCCTTGCTCCGCAATCAAGAAAGAGGTTCTCTACTTTTGGTTGTGTTTCTTTATCTTCCTTTCCTTGCCGGGTATGTATCGCTGGCCAGCCAAAAACGGCTTTAACAGGGCCCTTCTTGCCATGAATTAACACTCTTTGGGATGGGGCAATCTGATGGTCTACGCCGCCATTTCTTTTTAAATAAATAAGTCCTTCAGCGTTGATGTAATTCACAAACCAACTAATTTCATCAGCATGGGCTTCAATCACTATCTTAAATTCATGATCCGGATTAATAACGCCTACTGCTGTACCATAGGGATCTGTAAAGGTGGTATCCACATAATCTTTGATGTAGTTTAACCAGACTTTTTGTCCTCCTACCTCAAATCCAACAGGGGATGCAGTGTTCATATAATTTTTTAGGAATTCCATAGATTCTTTGGTCATTCCGAAAGGAGATTTTTTTTCTTTTGCCATAATACTTTTGAAGATTTCTATTTGTAAGAGTACAAATTTATCATTTTAAACTGAATACATATACCAGAAGCGCTTGCAATAACATCATTCCATCTATACCCGCAAGAAATATAAAATCTGATTGGTTTTTTTTAGTCATTTGAATTATAATAAATGTTACCAGGACAGACAATATCATTGCAATTAAAATTCCCCCATTTCCCCATAGAACAAATTGAAAACCGGACAGAAATAGGAAAACAATCAGAACAATATATGCTAAATAATAGGATCGATTTTGACCCATCCTTACCGGGAAAGTGTATATACCAGTTTCTCTGTCGATTTCAGTATCCCTCATATCAAAAAGCAGACAAAGTACAAACATGAAAAGAAATCTTTTAACAAAAACAAACCAGAATAATGCAGGATCATAAGGCATTCTGTTGGCGGGGAACCAGACAGTAACCAGAGTCCATAAGAGTGAAAGGGTGATTATTTTTAAGATTCCGTATTCTTTTAGCCGCTTTTTTTTCCCGAAGGGAACTACCGGAAAGGAATAGATAAAGGCAATTGCACCCAAACACAATAAAATATAGAAATGATATAACTGAAAACTTGTAAGGCTGAATATGATTAATATAAAACCAATCAACAAAAGCAGATAGTGAAGATTTCTATTTTTTAAAGACCAGGCTAATCGTGCAGACCCGGCAACTGCTTTGTTTTTAAGTATATAATGCAAATTGTATTGAAATAATGTCGCACCAAATATAAAGATGTAAAAACCAAAATGATTCAAAGGCAGTCCCAGGATTATATTGGTTTCGATGGCGAATGAAACAGCACAGGCGGCAATAAAAATGCTGCTAAATAAAATAAACTCTAAAAAGTTTCTGAACGCCACTTTATTAGTAGAAGATAGTAATTGGCGGAGAGGATACTGTATCACTTATATTACCTGCTCTGTCTTCTATTACAAAACGGAAAGTGGCGGTTTCATCTTTTTTGCAATCAAGGATTATTGCAGGAATGCCAGATACATTGTATCCAAATGTGATAGTAATTTCTCCTTTTTGGTTCATTTTGGCAGGGAAATTTGGAATAGCATAATCTGCAACATAATTTCCGGTAGGACATTCAGGGGAAGATTTTATTACATGTAATTTATTAGAAATATCCCCTTCCTTATCAGTAAAAGAAAGAGTAAATTTTAATAAATCTCCACTTCTTAATTGATTTGTATTTACTGAAGTAAATTCCAAAAAAGGAACTGTATCAAACTTATCTTTGTTGCAACCCAGCAAGGTGAAAATTAAGAATGATGAAAATATGATTGTGTAACGCATCTTTGTCATTTAATACTCAAATTTAATTATTAAAAACTGAATAAACATTTGCAAATATCTGAATTGGAAAAAAAGATCTTCCACACACCCTATTATCAATTTGATACATTGGCAATGGAGATATTTTATTTTCAATATTACAACAATACGGTTTATAAAAAATTTGTAGACGCTTTAAAAATCATTCCCGAGAATATTAACACAATCGAAACAATTCCGTTCATGCCAATCTCTCTTTTTAAAACGCATGAAATCAGAACAACAAATTTTGAACCTGAGGTAATATTTGAAAGTAGCGGTACTACGGGTATGCATACGAGTAAACATTTTGTAAAAAATCTGCCGGTTTATGTAGAAAGTTTTTCAAAAGGGTTTAGTCAGTTTTATGGAAATCCTTCCCGGTGGTGCATTATTGGTTTATTACCAAATTATCTGGAGCGCGATAATTCTTCTCTGGTATACATGGTTCATCGATTAATTTCTGAAAGTAATAATTCTAACAGTGGTTTTTACTTAGATGATTTTGAAAAGTTGTACAAAACAGTTGTCCATAATGAAATGATGGAAATCCCGACTCTTTTAGTCGGTGTCACCTTTGCCCTGCTTGATTTTGCAGAGAAATACGCTTTGAAATTAAATCATACGACCATTATGGAAACAGGAGGAATGAAAGGCCGGAGGGAGGAAATAACAAGGGAGGAAGTTCATGATACTTTAAAGAAAAAACTGGGCGTTTCAGAAATTCATTCGGAGTATGGAATGACTGAATTGCTTTCTCAGGCATACTCAGCCGGTGATGGAAGATTTCATTGCCCCTCCTGGTTGAAAATATTGATCCGGGAATATAATGACCCATTTGCGATTACTGCACCCGGCCATAATGAAGAATTGGTTAATGGATTAATCAATGTCATTGACCTGGCAAATATTTACTCCTGCTCATTTATAGCGACAGATGATGTGGGTAAGCTTTACAAAAATGGAAGTTTTGAAGTGCTGGGAAGAAGAGACACAAGTGATTTGCGAGGTTGTAGTCTGTTGACTGTTGATTAACTTTTTTGTGGTTTAATTTCCTTTTGTAAATATGTCTATACTACAATTTTCAACTTTAGTAATTCTCAAATAATCCATTTTCCAAATGATTCAAAAAGGGTTGTTTTTCCTATAAATTTCTGAGAAAATTTTATAATTATAGAAACATTTCTCCAATGGTATGCCATGAAAATACTTATTGGTTTTCAATGAGATATGAATTAGTTTGAAAGGTTAGTGTTCGGTTTTGGTACAGCAGTGTTCTGTTTTGGCACATGAATAATGCTTCATTTGGAGTAAATGAAGCATAGGTATTTAAATTTATTTTAGAATATCTTACGTAGAAATAAAAAGTTTGAAGATGAAAAGATCTTCAGCACTTTCAGAGTAAGTGCTGAAGAAGAAATTTTTATTTATCATACTTATCACTTCCTTCCAGTTTTACGATTTTGTTATAAACGCCAAATAATAAAAATGGAGCAGCCCACTGCCCTATAAATAAACTTTTACGTTTATGATTGGTAAATTGGAGAACTGCTGAGGCGGCCATAGATCCTAAGGCAGCCCATAAGAAAAGGTCAGATGGGAGTTTTGCCGTTTGTTTTTCTATCATTTTAGCTGTTTTGCCTTCCTTGTGTTGGGTGTTTGTCATCGTGTCCATATGAAATATGTTTTTTGTGAATGAATAATCCCAAGAAAACAATTCTTTTGCCAGATATGACTGGATGATTTAATCGATTATTTTTTAGATTATATCGGTTTTTAAGTCTTTATCTAAATAAAAGGGATGAAGAGATTTTCAATAACTCTACTTTCTTACCATTAAGTAAAATGGCACATACCTTTCGCATCGGGTATAATCGAGACCAATACCCTGAAACCTAGAGATTAATAAGAAAATGTCGGTTATTTGCAGCATTAACCTTTTAATACGCCTTTTGGTCACAATGAACTTCTTGAAGTACGGTCAAAAGGTATTCGAATAGTCTAATTTGATAAAAGATCAGATGTTCCATTTTTTTGGAATACGACCTTAATCATTAACCCAATGTTTGACAATATGGGTATTATATTTCTCAACAAATTTCGGCTTATATCATCTGGAATGAAAGTTAATTCTATAAAAATATTTGCAATTAGCTTAATTGTTTTAATATTTGGAAAACGTATTCAATACTCACGCTAACCAGGTTTCGCAACAATGCGATGATGTCGCGGCTCCTGTGTTTTACCTTTCAGTCTACAATTAATGAGTAGCCTAATAGATGCTGTATATACCTGTTACTATTCACTTTTTGCCATGTCAGGACTTGTGAAAAGAAGCCTTGTTTTTTTCATATCCGAAAATGAATTTCATGAAATTCCACTTTTG
This sequence comes from Ginsengibacter sp., assembly GCA_039921585.1. GTDB lineage: Bacteria > Bacteroidota > Bacteroidia > Chitinophagales > Chitinophagaceae > Ginsengibacter. Next base: position 8,232 of record JBDSBN010000415.1, read on the forward strand.
TTTAGACATTTTAGATTCATTAATCCGATGTGAAAAGTATTTTCCTTGTTGATTTTGTGTCATTGAAATCTCTGTCCAAATTTAATAAAAGGTTAAAAAACGGACCATTTATTGTTTTTCTTAGAAGCAGGTTTTTCGGAAAATGATAATTCTTCCATCAGGTGATTGTTTAAAAAGTTTATCCAAAAGAAATTTATATAGGAGGATACGAGGTATTTCTTAAAAAATAAATTGCGAATAATTCAGTGGAAAATTCTAAATTCTAATTAGCGAATTGGAATCGTTTTCCTGTAATATTGTTCATTATTCACAGGTTTAGGTAAATCACTAGTATGCGTAAAATAATAGTTATCGGCGCAGGGTTTTCGGGTTTAAGTGCAGCAGCTTATCTCGCAGCTAAAGGTTTTGAAGTACATGTGTATGAGAAAAATGCATCGGCCGGAGGTCGGGCATCCCAAATGAAAACATCCTCAGGATATGTTTTTGATATGGGACCAAGCTGGTATTGGATGCCGGAAGTTTTTGAAAAGTTTTTTAATGATTTTGGATTTAAGGCGAATGATTTTTACGAATTGGACTTACTTAATCCGGGCTTTGAAATTGTATTTCCGAAAGGGGAATTGATGAAAATACCTGCTTCTTTTGAAGAGCTATGCAATCTGTTTGAGTCTGTTGAAACCGGTGCTGCAGAACAATTGAGAGAATTTATGAAGGAAGCTAAATACAAATATGATACGGGAATGGGAAGTCTCTCTTCCATGCCCGGAAATTCAGTTACCGAATTTATGAAACCCGATCTCATTAAAGGGTTTTTTCGGCTGCAGATATTTTCATCTTTTAAAGAACATATACAATCACATTTTAAAGATCCGCGCCTGCTTTCTATCATGGAATTTCCAGTGATATTTTTAGGTGCGATGGCGGATAAGATGCCGGCACTTTATAGTTTAATGAATTATGCAGGCTTAAAACTAGGCACCTGGTATCCGCAGGGAGGTTTTGGTGCAGTGGTAGAAAGTATGGTAAAGGTTGGAAAAAGGGAAGGAGTACACTTTCATTATAATAGCGGAGTGGATAAAATATTGGTATCGGAAAATAGGGTTCGGGGAATAGAAGTTGACGGAGAAATTATTGAAGCGGATGCCATCATAGCTACGGCAGATTATCATTTTGTGGAAAAAGAATTACTTCCAGAAGAATTTCGGAATTATCCGGAAAGTTATTGGGATAAAAAAACGCTCGCTCCCTCCAGTCTGATTTTCTATTTAGGAATTTCAAAAAAACTGGACAAACTGGAACATCACACGTTGTTTTTTGATGAGGATTTGGAGTTGCATACAAAGGAGATTTATGACGATCCTCAATGGCCTACAAAACCTTTATTTTATGTGTGTTGTCCTTCCAAAACAGATAAGAAAGTAGCTCCCGTTGGTCATGAGAATCTGTTTATTTTGATGCCGTTAGCAGCAGGGATAGAAGATACCAAAGAATTACGCAATCAATATTTTGATATTTTGATGAAGAGATTGGAATCGCATGCGGGCGAGAAGATTTCCGAATACATCGATTTTAATAAAAGTTACTGCATTAATGATTTTTTATATGATTATAATTCTTATAAGGGCAATGCCTATGGTCTGGCAAATACTTTAAGGCAAACAGCGATATTAAAACCAAAGATGAAAAACAGAAAGCTGAAGAATTTATTTTATGCCGGACAGTTAACTGTACCGGGGCCAGGAGTGCCGCCTTCAATTATTTCTGGAAAAATGGCCGCTACGCAATTAATAAAACATTTAAAAAGGACTCATGAAACGATTATTTGATCAGTTGTCAACTAAAGTCAGCGCCGTAACAACAAAGAAATACAGCACCAGTTTTTCATTGGCTATTCATTGCGTCAATAAAAAAATCAGACCGGCTATTTATGGTATCTATGGATTTGTACGACTAGCGGATGAAATCGTGGACAGCTTTGAGAAGTATGATCAGGAATATCTGCTTCAAAAATATAAAGAGGATACATACGAAGCAATTGAAAGTGGTATTTCACTCAATCCAATTTTAAATTCTTTCCAAAAGGTCGCGCATCAATACCATATAGAAAAGTCTGAAATCGATCAGTTTTTGCACAGTATGGAAATGGACTTACATAAGGTGGTTTATAAAAAGGAAAACTATAATGAATATATATTAGGATCGGCAGAGGTTGTAGGGCTTATGTGTTTGCGTGTTTTTACAAATGGTTGTCCTCATCGATTTAAAGAACTAAAGTACTATTCGATGAAATTGGGAGCAGCTTTTCAAAAGGTCAATTTCTTAAGAGACATGAAAGATGACTATCATGTATTGGGAAGGATTTATTTTCCAAATGTGGAAATGGGCCAGTTTACTCATGAGGCAAAAAAAGAAATCGAAGCAGACATTCAAAAGGATTTCAACGAAGCAATCATTGGAATCAGAAAACTACCCAAATCTTGCAGAGGTGGCGTATACCTTGCATATATCTATTATTTATCCCTTTTTAATAAGATAAAAGCCATGCCACCAAATCGAATTCTCTCTAAGAGAATCCGTATTCATAATGGAAGAAAATTTGGAATCTTATTAAATACGTTTGTTCAGAATAAAATGAATTTAATATGAGACGCATCATCACAAAGACTCAATTCTCTTCTTTTTTCTTTACAAATTCATCAATAAACCTTTTGGGTTAAAATATAAATATCATGCAATTAGTTTTAATTAATACAGGGATAATGTTAGGAGCTTTTTTGTTCATGGAGTGCACTGCCTGGTTTGTACATAAGTATGTGATGCATGGTCTGTTATGGTATCTCCATAAGGATCATCATAAAAAGGAATCCAGTGGTTTCTTTGAACACAATGATTTCTTCTTTCTCATTTTTGCTATTCCCGGAATTCTTTGTCTGTACTTTGGAAGCCAAAATAACTTTAATGCGCTTTTCTGGATTGGGGCAGGTATTACCTTGTATGGCATGGCTTATTTCTTTGTCCATGATATTTTTATTCATCAGCGTTTTAAAATATTTCGGAACAGTGACAATAAATATTTCAAAGCAATTAGAAGAGCCCATAAAGTGCATCATAAACATATTGGAAAGGAAGAAGGCGAATGTTTCGGAATGTTATGGGTACCTATGAAATATTTTAAAGAAATGAAAAAGCACAGAAAAGAAAATACAGTTATTTCATCTAATTAAATCCGGTTTGTAGCATACGCTCTAAATCATTTCCTTATGAAAAAAATACTGCAAATAGGTAATATTATCGCATTGGTTATTACAATAATAATAAACTATTTCTATTCTGCAGGTATCATTAGCGGTGTTACAGTGGCAGATGTTTCTGATCAATATCAAAATTATTTTACTCCGGCAGGTTATGCATTTTCTATTTGGGGCATTATTTATTTAGGACTTCTTGGATTTGTTATCTACACTGGAAAAAGTTTGCTTTTAAAAGAGGATTTAAATAATGAAGTAGTGTTAAAAATAGGTTGGTGGTTTGTTTTTTCTTGTTTAGCAAACAGCCTCTGGATTGTGTTTTGGGTAAATAATCTTTTATGGATGACTGTTTTGCTAATGACCTTCTTACTTTTTTGTCTGGTTAAGATTATCTTGAATCTGAATATGGAAATGGATTATCATCCGTTTAAGGATTACCTTCTGATTTATTGGCCGTTTGCTATCTATGCCGGATGGGTTTCGGTCGCTTTTATAGCAAATATCTCGGCCTATCTGGTAAAAACAGGTTGGAATGGGTTTGGAATATCACCGGTTTTATGGACAATTATTATGATTGTCCTGGCAGGTTTGATCAATTTATTGGTGATCTGGAAAAGAAACCTTCGGGAATTTGCAATGGTTGGTGTATGGGCATTAATCGCTATTGCAGTAGCAAATTTTAACCAGGAAAAAAGCATTATGTATGCCGCAATTATTGTGTCATTTATTCTATTGGTAAATGTGGGTTACAGCGGATACAAAAGCAAACATCGAAATAGCAAAAGAATGTAAACAATATAAATCCGTTAAAAATTTCACCTGTATCATGAAAAAAAAAGTGGCTGTTTGTTGGTTTAGAAGAGATTTAAGAATGAATGACAATGTCGCCTTTTTTTATGCGTTAAAGAGTGAGTTCCCGGTTCTTCCGCTCTTTATTTTTGATCAGGAAATATTAGATAATCTTTCTAACAAAAAGGATAAAAGAGTAAATTTTATTCATGATCAGCTAACTTCTATGAATAAATTCTTTCAAGAGTATGGTTCATCCTTTTTGGTGCTTTATGACACTCCTTTAGCAGCTTTTAAATCTCTTGATGAAGAATATTCAGTAGAAGCTGTTTTTACCAACGAAGACTATGAACCTTATGCCATTCATCGGGATCAGCAAGTGACAGATTATTTTAAAGAGAAAAACATCCCTTTCCATTCCTGTAAGGATCAGGTGATTTTTGAAAAATCAGAGATTGTGAAATCTGATGGATCACCCTATCATGTTTTTACTCCCTATTCCAAAATATGGTTTAAACATTTTAATGAATTGACTCTACCCTCCTACCCTTCGGAGAAATTATTGAGCAATTTACTTCGTACAGATTCGCTTCCTTTTCCTTCATTGAAAGAAATCGGTTTTGAAAAGACAAAGGTAGAAATTCTTCCTTTGCAAATAGATAAAGCCACTCTTGAAAATTATGATAAAAGCAGGAACATTCCGGGAATTGCCGGAACCAGTCATGTAAGTATTCACCTTCGATTTGGAACGATCAGTATTCGCGAATTAGTCAGAACTGCCGAAAAATCAAATCAGGTTTTTCTAAAAGAATTAATTTGGAGAGAGTTTTTTATGATGTTATTATTTCATTATCCCAAAGTGGTAAATCATAACTTCAATCCTAAATATGATTTTATAAAATGGCGGAATGATGAAAAAGAATTTAAAAAATGGTGTGTTGGTGAAACCGGTTTCCCTCTTGTGGATGCAGGTATGCGCCAATTGAATGAAACAGGATGGATGCATAACCGGGTACGGATGATTGTGGCTGGATTTCTTTGTAAAGACTTATTGATCGATTGGCGTTGGGGCGAAGCTTATTTTGCAGAAAAATTATTGGATTATGAATTGTCGTCCAACAATGGGAACTGGCAATGGGCTGCCGGCACAGGTGCGGATGCAGCACCTTATTTTCGGATTTTTAATCCAACGACACAAATAGGTAAATTTGATTCGAAACTGGCTTATATAAAACAATGGATTCCTGCTTTCAGACCAGGCTATTTGCCAGAAATGGTGGATCATGATTTTGCCCGAAAGAGAGCGTTGGAGGTTTATAAAGAGGCCCTGAATGAAAAACAATAATCCAAATTTAACTCAATTATTACGCTGGTATCTGATCAGAATTAACTATTTAAAATGCAATACACTTATTTACTGATTAATTTTTTTACCATTTTTATTCCGTTTATCTTTTCTTTTCACCCAAAAATCCGGTTTGATAAAAAGTGGAGATATTTTTTCCCGGCAGTAATTCTGGTGGCGGTTTTATTTATCATCTGGGATGATATTTTTACTTCATTAGGAGTCTGGCAGTTTAACGATGATTACATTTTAGGTATTTATCTTTTTAATCTACCATTGGAGGAGATTTTGTTTTTTATCTGCATCCCCTACTCTTGCGTTTTCACTTTTTATTGTTTGGATAAGTTTTACAATCTGAAATGGAATTCCCGGATCGAAGCAATTTATTGCATTGTCTTTTCTCTGTTACTATTAGTCGTGGGTGTTTTTTTTATCGATCGGATCTATACGTCAATAACCATGTTTACCACTGCGGCAGTTTGTCTTACGCTAAAATTTCTCTCTAAAGTGGATTGGTTTGGTAAGGCTACCTTCGTTTATTCGATTCTCCTGATTCCTTTTGTTATTGTGAATGGCATCCTGACAGGGTCCTGGATTGAATCTCCGATTGTTAGTTATAATCCCGCAGAAAATATGGGGATTCGTCTTTTAACCATACCTGTTGAGGATATATTTTATGGTTTTGAAATGATTCTTTTAAATATTTATTTCATGAAATTGTTTGAAAAGAAATGGGCAGGGAAGGAAGAGGAATTGGTTGAGGTGAATTCTACGAATGTTAAATCCAGGCTGAAATGATCAATTTAATTTAAAGGGGTCTTGTACTGCTTATTTATTTTTAAATTTGAGATAGCACTAAAAATAGTTATCATGGAAAGAATCGTTATCCAGGTAACCGAATCCACAGCAAGAGAATGACAAAATGTTTCACCTGCAAAAAAAAGAATGCTTGAAGAAAGTTTTGAAAAGCAAATTGAATTTATTGCAAGGGGCAAGAGTGAGGAAGATTTTGAAGAGTTGCTTGCAAAAGCAAGAGAAGAAGCTGCTAGAAATTGACTTACAGAGGAAATTCTTGAACAATTGTAGAATGAAGACTAAGCTTTTTGTATTCGACACAAATATACTTATTGGTTCATTTATTACTAACTCCAAAGCAACTATTGCATTTGAAAAGGCAAAAGATAACGGGAAACTACTGGTAAGTGACGATACTTTTAATGAGTTCTGTGATGTGTTTATTAGGAAAAAATTTGATAAATATCTTTCACTAGAAACCCGGTTAGATATTTTAAATGGATTTCAAAAAGTTGCTATTTTTTCAAAGGTGTCTGTAACTATCACCGATTGCCGCGATTCCAACGACAATAAATTCCTTGAATTAGCCATTTCTCAATCCGGCATAGAATCATTCAATGCCAAATGTCGGAAAAAGTAAGCCAGATCTTTATCATTTGGTAATCAGGTCGTTAGAGTTTTATTTTGGAGTTTACCTGTACGGTTCTGATACACCGGTGTTACAATTTGGAACAACCGGAATGAGCCTTCAGAAATCCCTTAGAAATTGAATTTCGGGTATTAAGGTCGGATATCATAATTGAATAAATGAAATATCAAACTAAAAATAGATTGATATTTCAATTTTAAATTGGAGCAGCCATTTACCCTAATAACTCCTTAAAAGTGCCCTGCGTGAAAAAGATTTTCGCTGTTTTTGGATCTTCCATAAATCAACACCTGTAAATTTTTTAGCTTGATTTGCAGGTGTATAATTTACAAGGGTTTCTTTTACTTCTATACTTAATTCACGAAGTTCTGAATTCGAAAGCTTAGAGAGCAAGGGGTTTGGAAAAACATGTTTCATTGTAATGATTTTTGATGATGATTTTAATTGTGCTTTAGCTTTTTTCGGAAGTATTCATTTCTCTTCCTGCCAATTTATAAGTCAACCTTTTGCCAATCATTAAAATGCTGTAAATCAGTCTCTGTTATGAATTAATGAAATGTAAGCTGTTCGGTATTGATACAATTGATATTCATTTTTGAAACAGTTCTTAAAGGTTTTGGAATATACCGATTCAGAAGTTTTCAGAGATCAATTTCATTATTCCTGGTAGTAAATTCCAGTGATAATAATATACTTGCTTTCGACAAAAAGGGGCAATGCGTGTCTGTACAAGACTACCTCTTTTTTGAAGTAAATGAAGCAAAAAACCCTATGCCGCTCATGATGATGCAGACATAGGGTTTGTTTCTTTAGTTGATAAATCTATTTTGATTTATCTAAAATCCATTTTTTATTTCTCTATCACTTTCCTACTTTCTTCTTTTTCTTTTGTAGGTTTTTCTTTGGGTGAACTAATTTCATTTCATCAATGAGGTTTTTAGCGCCGGCATATTTATCTATGATAAAAAGAACATAGCGAATATCCACCATGATATTTCTTGAAATTGATGGATCATAGTAATAATCGCTCATTGTTCCTTCCCATACCCGATCGAAG
>JBDSBN010000416.1:0-10154 GCA_039921585.1 Ginsengibacter sp.
TGATCATGCGGGCACCTCTGTAAATTTTTCCTTTGTTATACAGATCTACAAAAACCTTTATGACCGCTTTGTAATAATGGTCATCCATGGTAAAAGATACTCTGTCCCAGTCCACACTGCAACCAAGTCTTTCTATCTGATTGTAAATAATATTCCCGTATTTCTCTTTCCACTCAAAGGCATATTTAAGAAACTCTTCTCTGGAAAGATCTTTTTTATCAATTCCTTTTTCATTTTTCAACATGTTTACCACTCTGGCTTCGGTGGCAATAGAAGCATGATCACTTCCTGGCACCCAGCAGACATTAAAGCCGCTCATTCGTGCTTTTCTAACTAATATATCCTGTACAGTTTCATTGAGAGTATGTCCCATATGCAGCACCCCTGTTACATTTGGAGGTGGTATGACAACAGTATAGGCTGGGCGATTGTCCGGCGTGCTTTTGAAATATTCTTTTGACATCCACGTTTTGTACCATTTGGATTCAATTGGTCCCGGTATATAATTTTTACTTAATTCCATGTTTATTTGAGAAAATTTATAGTTTGCAAATGTAATACAAACATGGTTTAGTACCTTGCTAACTTAATTAGTAAATAAAAAGGAGACCAAATTTGCTTTATGCTATAGTAGATATTGAAACAACCGGCGGTTTTGCTGCTTCAAACGGAATTACAGAAATAGCTGTTTTTATTAGTGATGGAACACAAGTGGTAGAAGAGTTTCACACACTATTGAATCCTTATTTCACTATTCCACGCTTTATTGAATCACTTACCGGAATTACCAATGAAATGGTGGGGTCAGCACCGGATTTTAAATCTGTTTCTGATCAATTATATGAATTACTGCATGATAAAATTTTCGTAGCTCATAATGTTAATTTTGATTACTCCTTTCTAAAACATCATTTTCAACAAGCAGGCTATTCCTTTGTTTGTAAAAAACTTTGCACCATACGATTGAGCAGACAAATTATTCCGGGATTAAAGGGATATGGTTTGGATAAAATTTGTCGCCATTTAAATATCGAAATTTCTGACCGACATAGAGCCAAAGGGGATGCCGCCGCTACGACAATTTTGTTTCATCAATTGATCCAAAATGATCAGCATGGTATAATTGAGAATATGCTGAAAGCAAACAGTAAAGAGCAGTTTTTACCGCCAAATGTTTCGGCTGAGGAAATAAAAAAGTTACCGCGCAATCCAGTGGTTTATTATTTCCATGATAAAAAAGGAAAAGTGATTTATGTAGGAAAAGCACGGAATATTTACAAACGGGTAAACAGTCATTTCTCCAATAATAAACCCAATCATCAAAAACAGGAATTTTTAAAAAAAATCTATCATATTTCTTATCAGGAAACTGCCACAGAATTAATGGCCTTCATATTAGAGAGTACGGAGATAAAAAAAATATGGCCGGAACAAAACCGCAGCCAGAAAAGATTTGAACCTTCCTATGCCTTGTATCAATTTATAGATGGAAACGGATTCATTCGATTGTGTATTGAAAAAAAGAAACGGAATTTAATACCTCTTTACACTTTTCATCTTCTCACAGAAGGGTATAACCTGATAAGGAAAATGGTTCGGGAATTTGATCTTTGTCCGCGTTTGTGCTTTCTTCAAACGGACCAGATTATTTGTGCTTCTAATCATGACAGCGGGTGCAATTGAGAATGTACAAACAGTCAATTTGCTGATGAATATAATAGGCGGGTTACAATTTGCCTGAATCAATTACAGAATGAACTGCCGTCTTTTGCCTTGTTGGATAAAGGATTTTCACAGGAAGAAAAAACCTGCTTTTTAATTGAAAATGGAAAATTTTATGGGATGGGTTATTTGCAACCTGATATTGAATTACAGGATATTCATATGCTAAAATCTCAGTTAAAACCCTATCCGGAAAATGATTACATCCGCGGATTAATTTATAAACATGTTTTACAGTATCCCTATAAAAAAGTAGATCTTAAGGAATTAATTTCTGCAGGAGATCTATAAAATAGTTCCTGGAAATATGTTCAGCTCCGAGGGAATGCAAATGATCGGTATACACCTGACAATCGATTAATTCCACTCCTTGTTTTTTAAAAAGATGAATTAATTTGATAAAGGCAAATTTACTCGCATTGCTCTCCTGTGCAAACATACTTTCACCAAAAAACACATTGCCCATACGTACTCCGTATAATCCTCCAACAAGTTTGTTGTCTTTCCAGGCTTCGGCACTTATTGCATGCCCTTCCTGAAAAAGTTTGAAATAAGCTTCTTCAATGGCATCAGTAATCCATGTGCCTGCATTTTCCTGATCCTTTCGTTGAATGATCCTGCAATTTCTAACTACCGATTTAAAATCAGTATTTACCTTAAATAAAAATTTTCCGCTGTTCAAAACACTTCTCATGCTGCGGCTTATTTTTATATCCTTCGGAAAAAGGACAAATCTGGGATCAGGATGGTACCAAATAATTGGCTCATTTGGTCCGTACCAGGGAAATGCGCCAAGCTTGTATGCTTTTAAGAGAGTAGGGACCTGTAAATTGCTTCCGATGGCAAGTATTCCATTTTCATCGGCAGTTTCGACAGGTGGAAAGTTTGTACTGTTTTCTGCTAAAATAAATTCAGGAAATTCCATAGTCGAAATTTTGATCCATTACAGGAAGATAATTACCGAAAGATTTATCCTGGTATTACCTGTTCCACCGTAGCATTAATTCCCCGATCTGTAATTGTATTGCACATTGGTTTTAATGTATCGTATTCGCCGTTTTTAACGGCATATTTCCCTTTTGTATGAATAAAGAGGGCGCATTGTTCCGCTTGCTCAGGAGTATGTCCACAGACATCTATAAGAGTTTCAATGACCCAATCAAAGGTATTTACTTCATCATTCCATACAATTAACTGGAAATCACTTGTTGAAGCTGTCAGAACATCTGTGTCTGACTGATCTTCATAATATGGTTTATTCTCGTTGATCATAGTAAGAAGCAAATTTACAATTTTTAAAAATTGTTTCAAAGTGGAAGAGCATAAATAAGTGTTTCATTACAATTTAAATGCCCAACGAATTTGGCAGAAAGACTAAAACCTAGCCGAACTTTCTATCATTGAGTCTGTATAGTAGCAGTTAGTTGAGTTCTTTATTTCCTACATAGATTATTGAACTACATTTTTCCTGATTACTAATTGCTTTTAAATTAGATATTCCGCCTGTTAAAGCTCCTACAAATGCATTTGGTTTTCCTGTTTGATATTGCTCGCTTAGCATACTTACGTAAAAGCTATCAAACCACATGGGTAATAGCTTTTCAATCTTTAAGCGGTGAAGAGTAAATAATTCCCTCATAGACTTTGGTGAAAAATGATAGAGATGTCTGGGTACATCATAAGCAGCCCAAAACTCCTGATACATTGCTGCATCATAAGAGGTGTAATTAGGTACTGCAATAATTAATTTTCCACCTGGCTTCAACAAATCCTTCAATCTCTTCATATATCCATGAAGATCGTGTACGTGCTCCAAAACATGCCAAAGGGTAATCGCATCATATTGCGCTTTTGGCAAATGATAAATCTGATCGGAATTCAACGGTTTAATCCAATAAAGTTCGTCGGCTTTTTTGGCAGCGTTTTCATCTGGTTCTAATCCGGTAATATCCCAGCCGGCTTGTTGCATTGTGTGTAAAAAAGCTCCGGTTCCACAACCCACATCTAAAATTGATCCTGATTTTTTTTCTGTGGTTTTTTCTATCAGTTTTCTTTTTTGTATCAACGTTCTTTTACGAACCTGGTGATACAGATAATTAATAATCCCGGTAGAGGTATCACTATGACTGATGTAATTTTCGGATTGATAATACTTTCCAATCTCTTCAAGAGTTGGGGCCTTTTGTGTAAATCTTAGTGTGCAACTACTGCATTCCAAAATTTCAAATTGTTTCTGAGAAACCGTGTAATCTTTTGCGGATAACACTGGAAAAATATGTTTGTTGCTACATAAGGGGCAGGCCTGATATTCAATCATCGTGCAAATATATATCTATTGGAGAGTACCTTTTATTTTGGAATAATGTAGGTGTTATTTTTTGTTTGAGGAACAACTTTGCTCCCGTTACCTATGGGATTGGAAGAATTGGAATAATAGTAATGATAAAATAAAACACCCGCACCAATCAACAACAGGATGGTTGCAGCAATTTTCCAAAAGGAATTTCCTGGCTGCTTTTCATCCTCCCCGTTAAGTAGCTCATTCATTTTTTCCGAATCAGTTTCGATATCCCCTACAATCATGGAGTGTTTTACTTCCTTATGAACAACTCTGATAGCTGATACCGGCTCCAATTGTGTCAGATTTTCCTGAGCCTTAAAAATAATATTATTGGAAGAATCCTTTTGAAGAATACCAATACAATTCAATTCAATTGTTTCTCCGGAAAGAATTTTTTCCTTTAATTCTTTTGAAAAGTTTTTAATTTCTTCTAAAGCTTTTTCATTGGTGAGCTCTTTTTTATAGGCAATATATTGAACCATCTTTTCCTCCGGCTGTCCCATCATATCTGAAAATCGATAGTGCATTACCGGTGGTTTTAATTCTTTATTGGCTATGTCTAATGTAGCAGGGATGTTTATAGAAGAAAAGGTACCGATTCCCGGAAGAACAATTTCTCCTGTCTGGATTAAATAAGAGGTAATGAGGTTCAACATAATCACTGCAAATCTAAATATTATTCACACAAGGTTTATTTATTTATCAATGTCCAAATTAAAACCGGAATATGACTCCACCAATAACCTGAAATCCATAAACGGGATAATTATTCCAGCGTTCGTAACTACTATTAAAAACATTATTAAAATCTGCCCATGCACTGAATTGTTTGTTGATCTTAAATTCTCCCCCAAAACTAAGATCCGTTCCACCGTTCATATTCTTTTGAGAGTTGTCACTATTCATTGCTTTAGCACCGGAAAAAGCGATAAGATCCCCTTTTACAATTAGTTGATCAAATGCGTTCCATCTTACCGAACTATTCAGCTTTAACGGATAAAGACCCCATGCTTTTGCATTGTCCTTTAATCCTGTATAGGTGTTTAAATCCAATCCCGCTGTTAGAGTAAATTTATCCTGACTAATAAAATTTAAATCACCATGAATCTGAAAGTTTTTAAGTTTTGGTTCATTCGTAATAATAAACGATTTCCCGTCAAAATTGTCATTTACAAATAACGGCATATCCTCATAATTTAAGTAAGCCACTTTTGCATTGAAGTTGAAATGTTTTCCAAGAGTGGCTTTAATTCCTCCATAATACTGAATCTCTTTTGTGTTTTTAAGGAAGATAGGATCCTGTATATATGGATTTTCTCTGCTTAAGGTACGGAAACTGTTTTCTATAAATCGTCCGATCCAACCACCATGAACTATAAAGACATTATCATGAAGTGGAAATTCAGCATATAAATTTGGAAGAAGGGATAATTCATCATTATTCCAGGAAGGAGTTACACCTCCATGGAAATTAAATTTCTCTCCCTGGTAAATAAATTCAGGAGCAAGCTGGAATAATTTATTGCTGACTTTCAGATTGGTATTCTTAATTTGATACGAATTAAAATTTCCAAGAAACGATATTTTCACTCCAACATTATCACCAAATCTTTTCTCTACAGGCATGTTTAAAATCAAGGTCGTTTCTCGGGCTTCACCTTCTCTTCCAAATGTATGTGCCTCTACATAAGGGTTATAATTAATTCCAAGGCTGTTTAAATAAATATTTCTAAATCCAATTCCCGCATGGATATCCTGATAACTTCTGCGCAATTGCTCTTTGGAATAAGTGTGAATGGAATGATCATATCCATATTGATAATATTCCTGTTGCGCAACGCCCAGGGTTCCATAAAGCTCGTAATCGCTTAAAAACAAACTCCCCTTTGCTTTGGCCTCAATTTCACTAAAATCCTGGTTTTCTATTTTTCCTCTTGACGAAATATAATTCCCGTACACGTTTAGTAAACTTTTATCTGCATCACCAAAACTTAATGCTCCGGCAATATAGGGCGTGGTCAGGTTTCCAAATCCAACTTTTATTTGATTTCTATCGCCCAAACTTACCGCGCTATCTGTATCCAAAGCAAGCGGATATAAAGCCACAGGCTGGTATGAGAAGAACAAATTTTGAGCAGGGATGTTGTAAGCAAGTCTGGGTCTGCTTGTATCAGGAGAAATCGGAGTGGCATATAAATTCACTTTTACCATATTCCGCAGATCTGGTTTATACTCAGAGGTTATTTCAATGGTTTGTCGTCTGGTAGAATCTATTTGGGCAAATCCTGCATTGAAGCAGAAAAGAAATACCGGAGCTAGAAGAAGTATTTTAAAAGAAGATTTAATCATCATCTGTGTTTTTATAAAAGGGTATAGTATTATGAATGAAAAGTCATTGATTATAGTCTAAGGCTTAATTTTTGATTCCGCTTGTTCCTCAGAAATTACCTTTTGCAATTTTTCTGCAGCTTCTATTTTTAATTCTTCGATCGTCGCATTATCAGAAACACTCTTAAATGTTGCTTTTGCATTGAAGTAATCTTTCTGTTTCCAATAAATATCGCCCAACAAAATGTAAGACTTAGCTACCCAAAAATCCACACCCGCCACCTTAATTACTTCAAGCGCTGCTTTCTCTGCCACATCCAGTTGATTCAGGATGAAGTTGCAATGCGCCATTTCGTACCTGGCCTCTGCGCCCCACGCTGCTTTATTTATTGCAGCTACCTGTTTAAAGGCGGCAATAGCCTCTTTACATTGATTTTTTGCCTGGAGAGATTTACCCAAAACAAGATTTGCAATCGCTTTATCATCTGTACTGATTCCTTTTTTTGTAAGCAATTCCGTTGCACTCATATTGGCCTCAGCAAAATCATTGGTCTGATAATAACTGCGGGTTAATCCTCTTAATGCTTCCAGTTGATCTTCCGGTTTGGTCGCTACTTCATAAAGTTTGATAAAGCTGATTTTAGCCTTTTGATAATCTTTCAACTCGAAATAATAAATGCGTGACTGCGTAAGAGCGGCTCTTTCAATAAACCGACTGCTTCCCATTTTAATTACTTCTTCATATCCCTGAGCTGCTTTTGTCCAATTCTTGTTTTTAAAATAACAATCGGACCGGTAAAACAAAGCTTCCAGCACATAAGCTCCCTGTGGATATTTCGATAAATAATTATCAAAAGAGGCGATTGAGCCCGCGCAATCATTATTCAGGTATTTCAATTCAGCAGAAGCATATGTCAGGGAATCCGCTTCAGAAATACTAATGACTTTACCGGATTTTTTTACAAAATCAACGTATTCATTCGGACGTCCCATTTCTACATAAATATTCTTCATGTTTTCCATGGCTTCTTCTGCCTCTTCAGACTGAGGATATTGGCTAACCAGCTTTTGGTAATCAACCAATGCTTCATTATTTCTGGACAGGTTGTAATTTGATAATGCTCGTTTCAAATACACTTTTGGAAATTGAGCCGATGCCGTTTTAATGGCTAAAACTCTATCCAGATACGGGATTGCATCATTAAATTTCTGCTGCGCCATATATGAATTGGCTATTTGCAAATACGCTTCCGGCACCAAATCACTTTGCGGATATCGCTGAATCAAAGAATTGAAAATGCGGATTCTTTCTGCCGGGCTATTAATACCGGCAATTAATGCCATTTGATATAGTGAATAATCACTTTGAGGTAAAGAGTTGTCCAAAACTCTTTGATACATATTTTTAGCTGTAGAATAGTTTTTCAGCATAAAATAGGCGTCAGCCGTTCTTACATACGCATCCTGTTGAAGGTTTGTTGATTGCTGAGAAACGGAATTTGCCACTCTTTTAAAATGCTCTATAGCCTGTGAATAGTTGTCTAAATCCATATTGCTATATCCGAGAACATAGTGTGCATTGGTTATATTCGCTTCTCCCTGGGCACCGCCATATTTCAAATATTCATTCAGATGTTTAATAGCATCTTGATACCGGTTTTGTCTGTATGCAATTTCTCCTCTCCAGAATTGAGCAAGACTTAAAATAGTTCCTGCATTTGGGTCCTGGATAATCTGCAAAAAGAGAGCATCTGCTTCTCCTAACTTTTGTTCATTAAATAATTCCGTTGCTCTTCCAAAAAGTATTTTTGGATAAATCCTTTTCATGGTGGGCGTTGGCTGTCCAAAGGATTTGTACATTGCCAATGCTTCTGTATAGTTATTGGTATTCGCCAATAAATTAATCACGATTTCTTTTGCTTCATTCACATAGACAGATTCCGGATACAGTTCTAAAAAGCTGTTCATGGAACTCAGTGCTACATCATTGTATCCAAGCTCAAACGAAAGTTTTGCGTAATTAAATCTGGAAATCTCTTGTTGCAGACGATTGCTGCTATTATCCGCACTATACTTAAAAGCGTTACGGGCATTTACTTTTTGATTTGTTCTTAAGTATAAATCACCCAGTAAATACATAGAATTTTGTCCTAAAGAATCCTGCTCATTACTCAATTGCTTAAATCCTTCAATGGCTTTTTCTACCTTATTTGCTTCGTAGTAGCAATAGCTTAATTCGTACATTACCTCTTTGCTTACCTTATCACTACTGTTTACATAAGCTTCCAATAAGGGTAAAGCCTTTGCAAATTCTTTTTTCTCAAAATATATCTGACCTGTAAGAAGATTTAATTCTTTTCGGTTTGCTGCATCACTTTTTGGCAATGCCTTTTCCGCATAGCGGAGAGCATCATCTTTCTTACCCTGGAAATAGTATAGCTGCGCAATGTAATAAGGCACAAGTCCTTCATATTTTGGAATAGATTCAACCGCTAGAAAAGATTTCAGCGCTTCATTATAATTTCTGTCCTGGTAGCTTAAAAATCCGTAATAATAATTCGCATCGTAATAATATTTATTATCGGGTAATTGATGGATTTCGTTAAACAAAGGTTTCGCCTGTTCAAACTGCCTTGTATTGAAATAAGAGTAAGCCAATTCAAACTTTGCGTCGGCTATTTCCTCGTTACTCAAATTATCATATCCTGCTCTTTCATAAAAAATAACGGCGCGGGCAAAATCATTTTTAATAAAATAATACCGGGCAAGATGAAAGCTCATCATTTGCTGACGCGGTTCGTTATTCGCTGATTCAATAAATATGCGCGCAGATTCCTCGGCTATTTCCTGATTTAGTTTCAAACCACAAACCAGATAATAATATTCTATATCCTGATTCAGATACGCATGACTACTCTGTGTATTTTCCGGATAGGCACGTAGCAAAGGTTTTAAAAGAGGATAGGCGAGGGCATATTGTCCTTTAATAAAGAAGTCTTTAGCTTCTTTGAATTTTTTTTCAGGATCCGTTACGCTATTGCCCGGTTGGGCAAAAAGGGTAATCGTAAAAAGAAAAAAGGCAAAAGATAGAAAAATACGAGGCATCTATTATGATTTATATTTTATCAAAAAAAAGGAAAAAAAGAAAATACTATGAAAGTGAACTTTATTTTTTTTCTTCGCAAAAGTACAAACACCTTTTCGGTTAAATTATCTAATTTAGAACAGAGTGTAAGAAAACTTAAATTGTGCAATTCTTTGTTAATAGAAGTATAAAAAATATTATGAGAAGATTTTTATCTACCAAATACAGTGCTGGTGCCTTTAATTTCGGGATGCTTGTTTTGAGAGTAGTTCTGGGAATACTATTAATATCCCATGGATATGGAAAAATGGTTTCTTTTAACAAGCTGCAGCATACATTTTTCAATTTTATGGGATTGGGATCCACGACCTCCCTTATCCTGATCATTTTTGCAGAACTCTTCTGTTCTATATTTTTGATTCTGGGTTTATTTACCCGATTTGCTGTTATTCCTATTATTATTGGAATGAGTGTCGTTGTCTTCATGGCGTCTTCCGGGGACATTTTTGGTCCCGGTGAAAAAGGCATGATTTATCTCGCGGCATCTGTCACGATATTATTTTGTGGTCCGGGAAAAATTAGCGTAGATGGAATGATCGGAAAATAACTGATTGACATTTATAGATTACCTCTTTAAAAATTCTAAATACGTCAACAACCCAACCCCCAAAACCAAAC
>JBDSBN010000417.1:0-13607 GCA_039921585.1 Ginsengibacter sp.
TTTATAATCTCCTGCATCTAATTTCTTTTTACAATCTTCAAAAGCAGCCAGAGTCAATTCAGTATCCTCATCTGAATGTGCCGCTGTTGGAATAAGACGGAAAATAATCTGTCCTTTTGGAATAACCGGGAATACAACTACAGAGCAAAAAATATTGTAATTCTCCCGAATATCCATCACCATATTTGTAGCTTCCGGTAAATCGCCTTTCATAAACACAGGCGTCACGGGCGTATTTGTAACTCCAATATCAAAACCTCTTTCTTTTAATCCCTGCTGTAATTTATTCACATTATGCCAGAGTTTTTCTCTTAATTCGGGCATTGTTTTAAGCATTTCCATTCTTTTCAGCATGCCGTGAACAACGGTTGATGGTAAACTTTTTGCGAATATCTGTGATCGTACATTATACCGTAAAAAATTGATAACATTTTTACTACCCGCCATAAATGCTCCGATACTTCCCATGCTCTTCACAAACGTGCTGAAGTATAGATCTACCTGATCCTGGCAACCTTGTGCTTCATCCGCGCCGGCACCTGTTGGTCCCATTGATCCAAAACCATGTGCATCATCAATAAGAATCCGGAAATTATATTTTTTCTTTAGAGCCACGATTTCCTTGATTTTTCCCTGTGACCCACTCATGCCAAATACACCTTCAGTAATTAATAAGATGCCACCACCATTCTTATCAGCCATTTTTTGAGCACGTTCTAATTGTTTTTCACAATCTGCTACATCGTTGTGTTTATATTTATAACTATATCCAACGTGTAAACGAATACCATCCACAATACATGCGTGTGATTCTGCGTCGTAAACAATAACATCCCGGCGATTGACCAGGGCATCAATACAACTCATAATTCCCTGATACCCGAAATTAAGAAGCATCGAATCTTCCCGGCTTACAAAATCAGCAAGCACTCTCTCCAATTCTTCATGCAGTTGAGTATTACCACTCATCATTCTGGAACCCATCGGATTCCCGATTCCATATTTCTCCGCTGCAATGGTATCTATCTTTCTTGTTTCCGGATGGTTTACCAAACCCAAATAATTATTCAGACTCCAGACTATTTTCTCTTTTCCGCGAAACTTCATCCGGCTGCCAAGCTCTCCTTCTAATATTGGAAAGGCAAAATATCCATGGGCTCTTTCAAGGTGTTGACCCAGAGGTCCATGATCTTTTTCAAACTTTTCGAATAGGTCTATCATTAACTATATTTATTGTTATTAATTGTGCGCAAAAGTAATCCATATTAGGCAGATTTTGCTCTTAAATATTATATATGATTGTGAAAAATAGATTTTAAATAGATTAATTACCTAATGTCAGGTTTTAAACTAAAATGAAAGTCTCTACTTATGTTTTATAGCCATAAAAACGACTCCTACATGGTAAAATAAAAAATTCCGAAGTGTGCCTTTCGGAATTTTCAAAAATTATTTTTCCGTGAATTTATTCCGCATTCAATTCTGCAAAATATTTATGGAAATAAGGAATGGTTTCGATGCCTTTATAAAAATTCTCCAAACCATATTTCTCGTTTGGTGAATGTAAATTATCACTATCCAATCCGAAGCCCATAAAGATAATTTTTATGCCTAGTTCTTTTTCTAAAACAGAACAGATAGGAATACTTCCTCCACCTCTAACAGGTACAGGTGATTTTCCAAAGGTGGTTTCAATGGCTTTTGCCGCTGCTTTGTATCCTTTGCTATCAATTGGAGTTAAATACGGTTCGCCTCCATGATGTTCGAATGCATTAACTGTTACTGATGCAGGAGCGTTCGATTTAAAATAATCCAGGAGTTTTTTAGTAATTTCCTTTGAAGATTGATTAGGCACCAGACGGCAGGAAATTTTAGCCGAAGCTTTAGAAGGCAAAACAGTTTTAGAGCCTTCTCCCATATAACCACCCCAGATTCCATTTACTTCCAGGGTAGGCCTTATTCCGGTGCGCTCATGTGTTGAATAGCCTTTTTCACCCCATAATTCGTTCACTCCAACTTCTTTTTTGTATTCCTCTTCATCATACGGCGCTTTAGCCATTAAAGCTCTTTCTTCATCGGATGATACAAATACATCGTCATAAAAACCGGGGATGGTGATGTGATTGTTTTCATCATGACAACTCGCAATCATTTGTGCCAGGATTGTGATTGGATTAGCTACGGCGCCACCATATGTACCACTGTGCAAATCATGGTCAGCCCCGGTAACTTCAACCTCTATATAAGACAGTCCGCGCAATCCAACATCCAATGATGGGTTTTCCATGCTCAGCATAGAACTGTCACTAATCAAAATAATATCTGCCTTTAACAGGTCTTTATTTTCTGATACAAACTTTCCCAGGTTTGGAGAACCTACTTCTTCCTCTCCTTCGATCAGGAACTTAATGTTCGTGGCCATACTATCTGTTTTCACCATCGTTTCAAACGCTTTTACATGCATATAAAACTGTCCTTTATCATCTGCCGAGCCGCGGGCATATACCTTACCGTCCTTTATCACCGGACTAAATGGTTCACTATGCCATAGTTCCAGAGGTTCTGCAGGTTGTACATCGTAATGTCCGTAGACTAAAACCGTGGGTAATTTTGGATCTATGATCTTTTCTGCAAAAACCACCGGAAAGCCTTCCGTTGCCATTACCTCTGCTTTATCAGCTCCTGATTCGAGCAGACTTTTTCTAACTGCCTCTGCACACTTTGCCATATCCTCCTTGTGCTCTGTTTTAGCACTCACAGATGGAATTTTAAGTAATTCCATCATTTCATTTAAAAATCTATCCTTATTTTTTTCCTGGTATTCCTTCCATGAATTTTGCATAATAAAATTGTTTTTTATTGTCATAATAATCCAACGAATATAGAGCTTTTGAATAAATTTTCATGATGGAAAACTTTAACGCTATGCGTAAATTGAAGGGAGAAATTTGGTTTTTTTTAATGAAATGAATCCTTATCTTTGAGCAAGATTGCTTTTCAATTCATCAGCCTTTGTTCTAGTTGTGTTTGTTTTAAACGCCTCTATTTCAAAGGCTGAGTCTATTTAGGAAGGTGTACTTCCAAAAGGTTTTACCTCCCTTTGAACCTTGTAATAAAGGTTTATAATTTCTCTCTTCAAACTCCAAACTAAGAATTTCTCTCTTCAATTTCTGTCTTCTTTCCGAAACTGGAGAAAAGCTTTCTGATTCTTTTTGCGGTACGGTAATAAAATTCTTTATTAAATAGTTGTGAATCATGCATCGCTTTATAGGTAAGAAAGAATCCGATAGGTGTGAGGACAATCACCGGAAGCCACATGCCCAATACAGGGTCTACAATATTATCCTTTGAGAATTTCTCACCAAAAATGTTCAACAAATAAAAGATCATAAAAAAGATGAGTGCTACAACGATGGGCATACCCAGACCTCCTTTGCGGATAATGGAGCCAAGAGGAGCACCTATAAAAAATAATACCAGACAGGCAACTGATAGCGATAGCTTTTTATGCCATTCAATCTTAAGCTGAGTAATTTCTGATCTTTTCGTCTTATCCTCCACTACAGATACGTCCAAAAGATTTTTGGCATTATTTATTGCATTGGCAGTTCTTTCGTCTATCAATAAACGACTATGTTCGGGAATAAGATCATCCACCGTTTTGGTTTCTGTAGAATCTTTTGTCTTTTTTTGGGTTTCTTTTTTTGCGGGAGCTGCAGTTAAAGGGATGGATGTAACCGAGTCCGGTAATCTTGTGTACTGCACATAATTTCCTAGATCCTGCTTTGATCTTTTATATAAAGAGTCTGGAATTTTGACGATTGAATCCAGGTCTTTATTCAATTGCCGCATATTTTTCATGCGGTTATTATTCATAAATAAGCTATCGGATGTCTTTTGTAAATTTAGTTGACTCAGGTCAAAAAGTTTCGTGTATTCTTTGAATCCTAAATTAATGAATTCTGAAGGCGTATTATACGTTGCCCCTTTTTCTTCATATCTATGCCCGTTAATGAGTTTGAATTCAAGGTATTGCTTATTGTCGCTCACGTTCATTTTTCCACCTTCAGAAATAATGGTGTTATCCTGAACGCCATAGCTTTGTTCATAAATCAAAACATTTTGAAGCGTGCTTTTATCTTTTTCTTTTTTCCCAACTTTAATTGAAAATCCACTGAATCCATTATAAAATACCCCATCTTTTAGATCGAATGCCGGACTTTTCTGATAAATGTCATGATAAATGACTGCAAATTTTAAATTAGCTACCGGAGCAATGTAATTTGCAAACAAAAAAGCCACTCCTGAAAAGAGAACGGCCATGAAAAACAACGGTCTCATAAACCGGAGCAAAGAAATTCCGGCAGATTTGATCGCAACCAATTCGAAATTTTCGCCCAGTTTCCCAAAGGTCATAATGGACGAAAGTAATATTGAAATGGGCATGGCCAAAGTAACCAATGTGGCACTGGCGTAAATAAGAAATTCCGTAAGAGTAACAATATCCAACCCCTTTCCTACAAGATCATCAATGTACTTCCACAGAATTTGCATCATAAATACAAATAGTGTAATAAAGAAAGTGGCTATAAATGGCCAGAAAAACGCCTTTAATATTAATTTATCAAGTTTTTTAAACATGTAATTTGCTGAGAATTTGATTCTCTAAATGTCAGGGTAAATTAAAAGTGACCGCAAAAATACATCTTTCCAAAACAGATAATCAGGTTTAAGATTTTATAGATAACTATTTAGCACTTAGCTAAGATTTGGGGTAGAAGATGATTCCTGAATTTTTTCTGTAAAAAGCGATACTCTTTCAACTTGAATTGAATTTATAATTTTTAGAGTGAATTCAAATATTCATGATTGATGGAGAGTCTCTCAAGGGTTTATTTTTAGCAGATGGGCAATTAAATTTAATTGCCTCCGATCCTATGGAAAAGATCCTTTACCTGGGATTCCCATAACTGACTTTGATCTTTGATCTCTTTCTTATCAGCAAAATCATGAATAACCAAAATGGTTTGATTGGTCACCTCAGATTTTTCTATACTAAATTCAAAGTATTCATTTTCAGGAGATCCATCCCATTGAAATCGGATGAATTTATTTTCCTCTTTTTCCAATACCTGGGCGTTTTCGGAATGAGTAGATCCTGACCATGAAAATTTAAAATGCCCATCACTGTCTTCTACTTTATCGGCAAACCATTCCTGCAATCCGGACGAAGTGGATAGAAATTCATACAATATTCCTGGCGAACATCTCACCGGGTATTCCACTGTGTATTTTACTTTTTTACTCATTTTTAATTTTATACTGTGACTGTTAATGCAATAATAGAAAATAAATTGACTTCCAAACAATAATTTATTTATTTATTATTTCAAGGTGGAAAATATAAGCAATTTATAGATTAAAAGCTTTATTTATTTTATTATCCACTTATTTTTTAGAAAACATACTATATTCAACAATTAATACGTTTACAAGGTGTAAAAGGAATTTTAAACCAAAATTAACTTTTGTTATTTTTTAAATTTTGCCATTACTATGAGTATGCGTCAGCTAAAGATTTCAAAATCAATAACCAATCGGGAAAGTGAAAGCTTAGAAAAGTATTTGCAGGAAATAGGAAAAGTAGATCTGATTTCTTCGGAAGAAGAAGTCCGGCTAGCAAGATTAATCAAACAGGGCGATCAGGATGCTCTGGATAAATTAACCAAAGCGAATCTTCGATTTGTCGTTTCTGTGGCAAAACAATATCAAAATCAAGGGCTAACTCTTCCTGATTTAATTAATGAAGGAAATTTAGGTCTTATAAAAGCCGCTCAGCGTTTTGATGACACGCGTGGTTTTAAATTCATTAGTTATGGAGTTTGGTTGATACGACAAAGTATCATGCAAGCCCTGGCTGAGCAATCAAGAATTGTGCGTTTACCTTTAAATAAAGTAGGTTTAACCAATAGAATCAGCAGAGCTTTTTCTCATCTGGAACAGGAGTTTGAGCGCACACCCACAATGGAAGAAATTGCCATCTATCTGGATGTAGAACTGGAGGAAGTTTATGCCGCTATGAGTGTTGCAGCTAGACATGTTAGCATGGATTCTCCTCTTGGATCAGATGAAGAGGGCACTTTAATGGATGTTATGGAAAATGAAAACGCCGATAGTGCGGATAAAAAATTAATGTTTAAGGATTCTTTACGACAGGAGGTGCAGAGATCTTTATCTGTACTTACTCCCAGACAAAAAGAAGTGATTTGTTATTTTTATGGTATCGGTGTCACGGAAGCCATGAGCCTGGAAGATTTAGGAGAAAGATATCATTTAACACGGGAAAGAGTTAGACAAATTAAAGATAAAGCCCTCACTAAATTACGCACCTTTTCAAAAAGTGATCTCCTGAGAGAATATATGGGTACCTGATAAAAACGTTTTCTTTTCAGAGTTATGCCAATAATGAAATACTTTTGCGCCACAATGAGCGATTATTTTAAAATTGGAAAGATAGCAGGCACACATGGAATTTCAGGTCAATTGGTACTTGTACATTCTTTAGGACATCAAACCTCTCTCAAAGGTTTGGAAACTATTTTTATTGAAAAAACCAAAGGGTCTTTTCTGCCCTATTTCCTCACAGAAACTAAAATTAAAAACCATACTGAAGTATTTCTTTCGATAGAAGGAATTACCACCAGAGAAGCAGCCCGTATTTTTTTAAAAAGAGAAATTTGGCTGACCCAAGCAGATTTCAAAACGTTCGCCTCTCCATCGGCCCCAATATCCTTATTGGGATATATGATTATTGATGATAAAGAAGAGATCGGAGAAATTATCGAGGTTATTGAACAACCACACCAGATTTTATGCAAAATAATGCTCGATGAAAAAGAAGCACTTATTCCCCTGCATGAAGAATCATTATTAAAGACGGATATAAAAAATCGTCGTGTATATGTAGATATCCCCGAAGGATTGCTGGATATATATAGAGAGGCATGATATCTATATAAGTTTAAAACTTTGTGTCTTCAACATCACCATTCATTCAACGTTCTTCATCTGCCAGGAATAATTCCGAAGCGTTACTTTTTTACGTGGTAGTATGATTTATTTTCCATTATTTTTATAGGAATCTATGCCATCACTCATTCACTATATTGCACATCTTGACATGGATTCCTTTTTCGTGGCAGTGGAGTTATTAAAGGCGCCCGAACTTAAAGGGAAGCCGGTAATAGTAGGCGGCCACCTGGAGAGAGGAATTGTGACAACCTGTAGTTATGAAGCCCGCAAATTTGGAGTTCACTCTGCTATGGCAATGAAGATGGCCATCAGACTTTGTCCACAGGCTATTATCATTCCGGGAAATTATGCAGAGTATGTGAAAGCTTCGAAATTTGTTTCAGAAATCATTTCTTCCAAAGCACCTTTATTTGAAAAGGCTTCCATTGATGAATTTTACATTGATTTAAGCGGGATGGATAAATATTTTGATCCGTTAACATGGATGATCAATCTCCGGGAATTAATCACTCAGGAAACGGGGTTGCCCCTTTCCTTTGGAATTGGAAATAATAAAATGGTGGCCAAAATGGCTACAAATGAAGCAAAGCCTAATGGGTTTTTACAAGTACCCCCGGGAAGTGAAAAGGAGTTTCTTGCTCCGCTGGAAGTAGAAAAAATTCCCGGAGTAGGGCCACAGATGGAGCAAATACTCAAATACCATCAATTCCATTTAATCCGGGATATCCAAAAATCTAATCAGGATAAGCTTCAGCAAATATTTGGAAAATCAGGAATTGATCTCTGGAATAAAGCCAATGGATTAGGCACTTCAGTCATTAATCCGGAGCGGGACCAAAAATCTGTTTCAAAAGAAAATACATTTGACAGCGATATTGCTGATGTCCCATTTTTGATGAGTGAAATCGTCCGGATGTCCGAACAAATTGCTTTTGAATTGAGAAAAAATGAAACTGCTGCCGGTTGCATCACCATTAAAATTAAATATTCAAATTTTGAAGTGGTTACTCGTCAGATTAGCATTGCTCATACTGCTGCGGAAGATGAAATCATTCCTGTGGCCAAAGCTTTATTTGAACAATTATATAAAAACAAACAAGCTGTAAGACTACTTGGCGTTAGGGCAAGTAATTTATCCAAAGGAAGTATTCAAACGAATTTGTTCCAGGATACCGGTAATAAATCGAATTTATATAAAGCGATCGATGAGGTTAAAAATAAATTTGGAGGAAATGCGGTGTTCAGAGCTTCAGGAAAATAGATAATCCTATTCACCTTAATTACAAAGGATACAGATGCTCTAAAAAACAACCAGATTTATTTTACCGGTTCTTTTTTAATTGATTTAATAGTGCCCTCATATCCTTCGGCATTTCTGCTTCTATGAAGTGTTGGTTCCCGTGAATATCTTTAAAACTAAGTTTGTATGAGTGAAGTCCTAATCTGCTGATAATTGGTTTTTCTTCCTCTTCCTTCAGACTTAATTTGTATTTTTTCTTGAAAGAAGAAAGTAGTACCGGTTGGCCATCGCCATAAAGAATATCACCAATAATCGGATGGCCTATGTATTTCGCATGTACCCGGATCTGATGGGTTCTTCCGCTATGAATATTAAAATTAACCAGTGAATAAATACCATAATCTTCCAGGACTTCATAATCGGTTACAGACGGTTTTCCTTTTTTTGCAACGATCATCTGACCTTTATTAATGGGATGTTCGGCAATTGGCTCATCGATTGTTCCGGATTTATTGATGAGAGAACCTTTTACAATTCCCAGGTAGTATTTTTCAATATTTCGTAATTCAAATAATTGGGAGAGATGTTTATGAGAGGCTTCCGTTTTTGCAAATAAAAGTAGTCCGCTTGTATCTCTATCCAGGCGATGAACGATAAATATTTTATCGTATCTATGTTTTAGAGAGGTATAAAGAGAAGCCTGATGTTCGTTATGCCTGTCCGGAATCGTTAGCATTCCGGATGCTTTATTTACAGCTACGAAGTCATCATTTTCAAAGATGATCGAAAAGTCTTTCACAGGTAATTATTTAAGATCTTTAGATTTTGGCTTGCTTTTATTCACTCCTGCTCCGCTAACATTTTTTTGTTTGTTCATGTATTTAAGTAGACGGACTTCTTTTTCATTCAGGTAGCGCCATTTTCCTCTTTCCACATTCTTCTTTGTAAGATTGGCATACATGACTCTGTCCAAACCTTTCACATCATAACCCAGGTGTTCGAATATTCTGCGTACGATTCTGTTACGACCGCTATGTAATTCAATTCCGATTACTGATTTGTCTTTCGGATCTGTATAACCTAAGGCATCTGCATAGATTTCGCCGTCTTCCAATGTAATTCCACTAAGAATTTTTTCAAAATCAGCTTTTACTAATGGTTTATCCAGTTTTGCTTCATAAACTTTTTTTACATTAAAGCTCGGATGAGTTAATTCCTGGGTAAGATCACCGTCATTGGTTAAAAGAAGTACTCCGGAAGTATTCCGATCAAGCCGTCCTACAGGATATATTCGCTGATCTGTGGCTTTTTGAGTTAATTGTAATACCGTTTTCCTGTTTTGAGGATCCTCAGTGGTTGTGATATAATCTTTGGGCTTATTTAGAAGAATATAAACCAGATTCTTACTGATATAGAGTTTCTTTCCGTTATAATAAACATCATCCTTTTCGTTTACCTTAAAGGCAGGTTGTGTAACCACATTTTTGTTCACAGTTACTTTACAATCTATAATCAATGAAACGGCATCTCTTCTTGAAGTAACTCCGCAATGCGCAAGGAATTTATTCAAAGGCATTTCACCGGGTATCACTTTTTTGATTTTTTCTGTTCCTTCAGGAAGAGAAGAAGGAACAGCAGTTGAAGAGGGAGCAGCAGTTTTTGGCTTTTGCGGATATTTTTGTCGCTTATCCGGTTTGGCCTCAGCTTTAGGTTTTACCTCAAATCCTTTATAACGCGCAGCGCGTCTTTCTTCAAAATGTTTTTCAATGTCCTCGGCTCTTTTCTTTTTAGCCTTCTTTTTATCCTGACGAAACTTCTCTTTTACAGCTGCGTTGTTCTTAGGATTTATAAATTTCTTAAATGGTTGATCGCTCATTGTGTTTTTTTTTGCTATTTTTCAACAGTAGGTGAGGGGCAAAGGTAAGTGTTTCTAAGGTATCAGGTATCAGGAATTAGGTAACAGCTAACAGCCAACAGCTAAGAGCTAACAGTTTCCAACTTCGCTGTAAAATGCCTCAACATCGGAGATTCTTCTATAATTTTCAATCCTTTAATTTCAGATCTTTTTTGATATAATTCGATGATTACTTCTGCAACATAATCAATATGACTCTGCGTATAAACTCTTCTTGGAATGGCTAATCTGACTAATTCTAATTGTGCTGGAATTAATTTTTGATTCTCATCATATTTACCAAACATCAGTGAGCCAATTTCTACTCCACGGATTCCTCCTTCTATATAAAGAGCACATACAAGTGCTTGTCCAGGATATTGATCAACCGGAATATGATTCAAAAATTCTTTTGCATCAATATATAAGGCATGTCCGCCGGATGGTTGCATTACCGGTACTCCTGCTTCAATAAGTTTTTCAGTCAGATATTCTATACTGCGAATGCGATAGCGAAGATAATGTTCGTCCATAACCTCAATAAGTCCGATTGCAATAGCTTCCAGATCTCTGCCCGCAAGGCCGCCATACGTAGGGAAACCTTCTGTAATGATCAGGATATTTCTGCATTCCAACGCCAGATCTTCGTTATGTAAGGCAAGAAAACCTCCGATGTTTGCAAAGGCATCTTTTTTGGCACTCATCGTACATCCATCTGCATAAGAAAATAATTCCCGGGCTATTTCCGCAACTGATTTTTCGGCATAGCCTTCTTCTCTCAATTTGATAAAGTAACAATTCTCTGCAAAGCGACAGGCATCGATGAATAAAGGGATATTGAATTCAGTACAGATTTTTTTAACTTCCCGGACATTTTCCATGCTCACAGGCTGTCCCCCTCCGGAATTATTTGTCACGGTAATCATGACCAAAGGGATATTTTCAACACCTTTTTCCTCAATCATCTTTCTCAACGCCACGGTATCCATATTTCCCTTAAAAGGCGCAGGAATAGACGGGTGTTTTCCTTCTTCGCAAATGAGATCTACTCCTTCCGCACCGGAAAACTCAATATTGGCACGGGTTGTATCAAATAATGTATTGCTCAAAAAATATTTTCCTTTGCCGCCCAGAATACTAAATAATATTTTCTCTGCTGCTCTTCCCTGGTGAGTAGGGATAATAATCGGCATTCCGGTGATATCCTGAACCGTTTTTTCAAACCTGAAAAAACTGGGACTTCCCGCATAAGATTCATCTCCTCTCATAATACCGGCCCATTGTTCGCTGCTCATAGCGCTGGTACCACTATCTGTAAGCAGGTCGATCAGTACATCTTTTGAAGGGATGAGAAAGGGGTTGTAAAATGAATTTTTAAGATTTTGTACCCTTTCTTCTTTGGTATTGAAGTAAATGGGTTCTACAGATTTTATTTTAAAAGGCTCTATAATAGTCTTCATACAATGTTTTTTGTAATGATAATGAGGAATAATAATTGAAATAGGGGAATGGAAAAAAGAGAGGAACCTTATGAAGGTCTGTTGATTATATTTTTCAAGAGTTGCATGATGCAAATATGGGATTAATAATTGAATTAACCATAGAAGGAAATGGATTCAATAAGGTCTGCCAGAAGCAGTCAGCTTTAATGAATAATCATTTCTTTTCTTCGCGTGGAATTATTGAGCCCAAATAAAAATTGATTGGCAAGACCAGGTGGAAATATGTATTGAATTAAAGACCTGCCAGTTGTAGAACCGGAGATTTTTCAGCATAATTTCCCGGGCTGTAAATAAAGAGGCAAGAGCCATCTTTTATTTTATTGATGATGGGTTTATACACTTCCCTGGGTAAAGCAGGGCAACCCAAACTTCTTCCAATGTATCCCTGACTGGAAATGAGTTTCTTATCTACATAGTCTGCTGAATGCATGACTATGGCGCGCTTCATTGCATTGTCATTAATGCCTTTTTCTTTTCCTTCCAGTCTTAAAGAAAAACCATGTTTTCCAAAATAGGTGTTCTTTGTCACGTAAAAACCCAAACTGCTTTTAAAGCTTTCAGGCCGATTGGAAAATTGATTAGCAAACTCTCTTCCTGAATTGCGGCCATGAGCTACAAATGTGTGATAGAGTAACTGTCCGTTCTCCATATCAAGAACAAAAAGTCTTTTTTTACTGGAAGGCAAACTGAAATCAACAATGCTTAGAATATCATCATTCTCCAATTTTCCGGAATTTTTTAGAAATTCGTATCCTTTCAATGCATATTCAAAAGCATCTTCAGATAAGCCTAAAGATTGTAGATCAAGAGATTCATACAAAAATGCATTTGAAGAAATTTCACTACTCATAGTGTGCATCTTTTCTGCATCTTTCAAATCGACCATTGTAATTGGTTTTACATTGGCAGAGACGAATGGCAAGTGAATTAAAAATAAAAGGAAAGGAATAAGTACTAAAAAAAGGTTTTTGAAGGAAGACTGCATATTTACTTTCAATTTTATGAAGTAGATTTTAAATAGGATATTTTTGGTTAAAACAACAAAGACCTGATAGACCGGTGTTGTTTTCATTTTATAAATAAAAAATGGGTTGGATTAAAACCGGATTGATTATTTTAAAAACTGATACAAATTTACCAAAACAGGAGGCTTTTTCTTGTTAATAACCTGAGGTAATTCAGGATACACGCGTTCTTTATCGGTTTCTTAACAACAATTCCTTTGTTCTGTTAAAGCCATCATATTAAACAAAGATTCTCTTTTTTTATTGTGCTTTATAAGGAGGGTCGGGATATTTTTTTAATTATAAACGAATAAGTATGTTCTTTCATTTTCAAAAATTTAAAAATAAAATTAGCGGCAATCAATCCCGAAGCATCAATTGCCGCTAACGGTTTTTTATTTAATTACCTTCAAAACATTTGTTTCATTTTCTGGATTTATTATTTCCAGGTAATAGATTCCATCAGCCAAACTGTTGATATTGAATAATTTAAGGTTATTCTCTCCTTTATAGTAAATCGATTTCATAGAAATGAGCTGTCCATTTATATTGGTCAGGCGCAATTGATAATTACCATGCATCTGGTTAATGAATTGCACATTTACGACTCCATTTACAATTGGGTTTGGCATCATACTATAATTGGATGGCTCATTGTTTCCCACTACATGTTCGATCTCACTATATTCTATCTTGCCATTATGATGAACAATTTTTAATCTGTAATAATTATTCCCGGCAGCAGGCTCTTTATCCTGGCTTTCATAATTGTTTGCTGCTCGGTTTTTTGCATTTGCCTTTTGTATTGAGTAAAAATGCATCCCATCGCCTGACTTCTCCACCACGTATTCCTGAATTGATAATTCATTTTCCGTCACCCATTTAATGGCCACACCTTTATGCTGCATTTGTGCCGAAAAGTGAATCAGGGTAAC
>JBDSBN010000418.1:0-6367 GCA_039921585.1 Ginsengibacter sp.
CGCTACGGCAAATGGTAGCGGTCGGTACCGAAGGTCAGACGGCGGGTGCTTGATCATAATTCAAAACTCACTGTCTCAGCGGTGTTATCCTTGAACACGCACTATAGTTTTAGAAGCCTTTTTGAAAACCTCGCTGGTACAACTCCGCGGTCTGACGTCATGCGTACCGACCGCTACGGCAAATGTTAGCGGTCGGCACCGAAGGTCAGGCGGCGGATGCTTGATCGTAATTCAAAACTCACTGTCTCGAAACATTTAGCCTTATTTCGCTATTGTATTACACTTTGGGGCTTGACATTAATTATTAAAACAAAGAATGTAAAACTACTTTTTGTGGTTACGGTATTTATACAGACAACTTTGCTAAAAACTCATATTCATTAAAACCTTTCGCAGTTGATTCAAAGAAAACCCTGGTCTAAAATGATCAGGGCTTTCTTTATAAGCATCATTTCAAAATTTAAATAGTAATTAATATTCTGCCTGCTATCTGCCAATAACAATTTATCTCCACATCATATGGTCAAGGCTTACATAATGTCTGCCATTTGCCGCATTTTTCCAAATACTATAATTGGTAGGATAGTAGGTATTCGAAGGATCATAATGTAAAGGCTGTGGAATCGGATTTTGAATAGTATTGCCACTTTGCAATGTTCTTAAAGTGATCATGGGTTCTTCAAAAGTTACCTTTCCATTGTAAGATCCATAAATAAAGGTATTGGTAAACATCTGTCCATTCCATTCCGGAGAAGTGGGGTCAAACCAGTGAGCACCCATTTGAGGAACACCACCGGGAATGCGCACATAAATTGGCGGCATATAGCCATCAGGCACAGGAACATCAAAACCGGAAGGATCTACCTCATAAGGAGGGATAGCCAACATTTCAGCCTTAGAGATCTTATAAAAATGGAAATCGAAATGTGGAATAGAATATATGCCTGGAGGTTCATGCCCATTTACATTCCAATCAATAAGAACATGATCAAAGGGCGTAACTGCTTTTGCTTTTTGATGCAAAGAAAGGATAAAGGTGGCGGCGGCAAAATCTGTTGGATCCTGCGGAAGGTTGGTAAGTGCACCGTCAGTCATTTCAACTCCAATAGCAAGGGCCTTACCATTATGCGTGATATTTACCCAGGTTCTTATATGCCCATTGCCCATTTTAACCTGCGGACCATAGAAAGTATTGTACTTTTCCTCTGGCTTGGCACGACCAATTTCCATCCCCCGCAGAGCCGGAACCACAATGGCTGCATTATCATTCGCTGCAAATGCTTCTATGGGTGAATCTGTTGCTTTAGAATCTGTTTTTTTACAAGAGAAAAAAATAGTGGTAAACGCAATTAAGATAATATAAAGCATCGTAAAACGCGATGCGTGAAATTTGATTAAATATTTCATATCCTATATTTTTTTACGTGATTTAAAATAAAATTGTTTTAGGTATCCTCTCCATCGGAAAGCATGCGGATCATTTCTGCAAAGGTATTTGCCGTAAAATTGATGTCTAATTTCCAGATAGTGCAAGTAGGATTCCATACCCCGGTAAAATTTAATGTTTGGATACATTTTTTTTTCGGCAGCGTATTGGAAAATTCATATTTTTTAAGCTGTATAAGGACAGCATATAAAACAGAATAAAAGGAACAAATTGTTCAGGAAGTTTTGTGAAGGAATTTTCAAAGGATTTCACAACGAGACAACTAAGGTAAATTATTTTTTTTTACAGCAAGATTATTTCTGCAGAACACCCGCCGCAATCATCTTTACGAGACACAGTTAGGCTAATAAATGTTTCGTAAACTAGGTGCCGTAGCAATCTCTACGGTTATTTATTCAACCCTTCGAGGGAGGAGATTGCTTCGACGTGTAAGTCCAATTAAATCAGAAGATTTGAAATGCGCCACGCAAAGAGGAATCAAACGTCGTTGTTTATTTTTCGACATTTGAAGATAACTTCATCATGAAATCATAAATTGTATATCGATAGTTATCGGAATGTCGGGCTGAATTAGCAGGCAATATTAGCATAGCAGCAAGTGCTGCTCGTTGGATGAAATTCGGGATTGTATTTAAATATCATTTCACCAGAAAGGTTTACTTTAGAAGAATCTTAAACAATTATTAAATTCCATGAAGAATTGGCTTCTTTTATTATTTCCAACATTAGCTATGCATTCATATGATCAGTCTGCTGTTCATTCCTTTGCCGACACTGCCTTTGTTTATAAGGGTTTCGCCTCAGGCGGAACAACAACAAACCTATTATTTCATAGTAAGACCGTAGATACAATTCGAGGAGTCACGATATCTCAATTGAATGCCAGGTATCTGGATACATTAAACTTTCTCCCAGGAAAGGTCAAAACAAAAAGACACTCTCAACAAAAAGTAGGGCCCAGTTTTTATGCAAGCATTATTAAAGACCGAAAGGAAAGACGATTTGCAATTGTTCCTAATTGGGCAATTATTGACCTGCAAAATAAAAAACAATTTGTTTTTAAAGGCACACCATATTTTGAAATGTATAATCGTTTTGTGGATGAGACATTCCGCTAATATTCGCAGGTATAAAGCAGGTCATTTTTACCCGATAATAACTTTAAAGAAGTATTGATTGTGAAAAACTCTTCATAGCGGAATGGCCTTAAAAATTTGTATAAGTGTAAAAAAACTTCGCCTGAAAAGGCAGTATTTTTTATAGGGTAAACAACAATGGACAGATACAAAGAAACATATCAGACCTGGAATAAAGTGGCTTCACTTTATCAAGACAAGTTTATGAATTTAGACTTGTACAATCACACTTATGACTTTATTTGCAATTTAATTCCGAAGGACGGAGCAAAGGTTTTTGACATTGGTTGTGGACCCGGAAATATTACAAAGTATCTTCTCTCAAAACGTCCGGACTTTAATATTTTCGGAATTGACATTGCACCAAATATGATAAAGCTTGCCAAAAAGAATAATCCGGCAGCAAGTTTTGCCTTCATGAACAGCAGGCATATCAGTGCCCTTGAAACGAGATATGATGGAATCGTTTGTGGGTTTTGTTTACCTTATTTATCCCCCTCTGATAGCAAAAAACTTATTGACGACTGTTACAGATTATTGAACAAAAATGGACTGATTTATTTAAGTTTTGTAGAAGGCGATCCGTCTAAATCTGACTATCAAATTAGTAGTAGTGGTGATAGATTATTTTTTCATTTCTATCATTTGGACGACCTGAAAGCACATCTTGTAAATTGTCAATTTGAAGTGCTTAAAATATTTAAAGTGGAATTTAAAAACTCAGGGAACGAAATGGAAATTCATACAATAATAGTAGCGAGAAAATAAATATCGGATAATAACGAGTTTGAGAAGAAGAGGAGCGTGTATAGTATCTGTATAGGCCACTGCAAATGGGCTGTCCGGACTAAAATTTCCTTTTGCCCTATTTTGTTCTTAAATTCATTTTTGGTAATATAATTAGCTTACTTTAGGATTGTATATTGTATAAATCTATGGTTCTTAAAGCCGTAAAATCTTAAAAGCCCTTATGAGATATTGTAAGACATTGATCTTTTCAACGCTTGTTTTGACTTTATGTTCTTGTGCCACAATGTTCAATTCAAAAAAGACCAGCGTGACAATTTTAACCAGTGAGCCAAGTAGCTTGACTATAGACAAAGACACTATAGGACAAGTGGCGGCAAGCAGATCATTAGAAGTTAAAAGAAATAAGGAGCCACTGACTATTACAGTTTTTAATGACAGTCTTTCTAAAACAGTAAATATAAAATCAAAAAACTCTTTTGCGTATTGGCTAAATGTTTACCCTAACTGGCATTTTTGGACTGGATTTTATATTGACACGAAAACAAAGAAAAGATATACCTATCCCAGGACTGTTTACGTTGATTTAGGTGGTAGTGATAGTACGTATTTGACGTATAATCCTGTTAGCGATCCTCTCAATAAACAGACTCATATTTTCAAATTAACTCCTTTAAAAATAGTAGGTTTCAGTAACCCTTCCGTTGAATTAAGTTATGAATTGAAAACAAGCCGTAGTTTCTCTACTCAAATAATGGCATCTTACATGCTTCCGTTTAGCGTAATCGAAATAGCCAATGATTTTAAACCTGAAATGAAAGGATATAGAGTCTCGCTTGAAGAAAGATTCTATCTCAAAAAGTCTGCACCTCTTGGAACCTATTTAAGTTTTGAAATTAATTACTTAAATAATCAGTATAAAGACATCTGGTATTTTGGAGTAAAAGAAATTTATACGGACACTACATATAATTTCACGAACTATCCTGATACATTTGGAGTAAAAAAACAAACCTATAGCCTTAACTTTAAATATGGATACCAAAAAATCTTTAATCGGTTTTCAATCGACATTTACGCAGGCCTTGGTTTAAGATACAAAGACGTCAAGCATTTTGATCGGATTAAACCGGAAGACGAAATGGAATTACCGAGGCATCCAAACATGTATTATATGACAAATCGTGAAGGTAAATACTGGACAATAAGCATTCCTCTGAATATAAAAATTGGATGGGCATTTTGAGGGAATTTAAATATAAATACCTCAAAGCAAGAAGAGATTATTCTGTAGCAAAAATTTTGAGCAGGATCAACAGGAACCATCATATTTCTTTTCTACCTAAATAAATTACGATGAACTTTTTTAAAATCTAAACATCCTGGTCGAATGCAGAGCTAAGTTTAATAAAAATTAGTGTAGCTAGTATATCAGTTTTGGTCGGAGCTTATTTTCATCATTTTATTCGTTCCTATTACGTGCCAATACTGATAGTGTTTGCGATTACATACATTCTAACCGGATACTTATGGTTTAATAAGGTGAGAGTTAAAAATCATTAGAGAAATCCCTGGCGTTAACCAAAAAGGCATCCTCTAAAACGAAGTTTTAATAATTAGTAAAGCCTAAAAAACAATGAAATTATTACCTCCGAAAGTATTCATCAACATCATACTAGCCAGTTTTATTTTCTGTAGTTGCGCATCGTTAAAAACAGGAAATAGACCTTTATATTTTATTCAGATGTCGGACCCGCAGTTTGGCATGTTTAGAAAAGATACGTCGTTTGAAAAAGAAACGATCAATTTTACCAAAGCCATAATGGCTGCCAACCGGTTAAAGCCGGCATTTGTAATTGTAACCGGCGATCTGGTCAATAAACCTTTTGATGCTGATCAGATTGCTGAATATAAAAGAGTATCTGAATTGCTGGACAAGCGGATACCATTGTATAACGTGGCCGGCAACCATGATACACACAACATGCCTTCCGAAGAAAACATCGCTGATTACAACAAAATCTTTGGAGCGGATTATTACAAATTCGAATACGGGAATATGCTGGGCATTGTACTCAACAGCATGTACCTGCATAGTCCTCAAAAAGTACCGGCTCAGGCGCTGGCGCAAGAGCAATGGCTGATCAAAACTCTTCAACAGGTCAAACAGAATAGATATAAACACATCATGGTTTTTATGCATCATCCATGGTTTTTGGAAAAGGCGGATGAGCCCAATCAGTATTTTAATATTCCGTTAAATACCCGAAAAAAATACCTGGATTTATTTAAGGCCAATGATGTAAAATATCTTTTCTCCGGCCATTATCACCGCAATGCTTTTGGTACTGATGGAGAGCTGCAAATGGTGACCACTGGCCCGGTAGGCATGCCATTAGGAAAGGATTCATCCGGGTTTAGAATAATTAAAGTGAAGGGAGATAAAGTGGAGTATCCATATTATGGTTTGGATGAAGTGCCAACACGTTTTGACAAGGAATAATGGCTATAAGAATAATTTAGGCGATGCCTTCGGCCCGGGCTATCCGCTGCAATCTTTTTTTTCGTTCCTCAAAAAAAGGATTTCCGCTACTATCCCTATCGCAACTAAAAAAATAGACAAAGCAAAAGGTAGAAAAGACTGTAACATCACCTGGTTCATCTACGTGTAAACCATTGATTTGGTGCGAAGGCTCTAGGAGTGATGTTTAACCTCTGAGTAATGTCCTATTCGCAACCAGACTCTGAGGGATAAAAGGATTGCTGGTACGACCATTTTACGATATTTTTCATCCAGATAATTTCATTCGGATTTGCCCTAAAATATTCCAACTCCTACGATAATTCAGCATTATTTGTTGCGATATTTGTATCTCAATAAACTCCATTAAAATGAGAAAAATAATCGTTTTGTAATCAGCAACTTTGTAGTTCCAAATTTTAGCAACTGGAAGTTTCCACTTTGAGCTAAAAAAAAGCCCTCAGTTTTGTGGTGTAAACAAACAAAATTATGAGGGCAAATAATAAACACCAAAAG